>NZ_CAXTBM010000048.1:0-40267 GCF_964242765.1 uncultured Hymenobacter sp. | reverse complement strand
CATTTCCACCGGATAGTCGGTGATGAACGTCGGCTGAATCAGCTTAGGCTCCACATGCTCCCCAAAGATTTCGTCGATGATCTTGGCTTTGCCCATGCTCGGGTCTAGTCCGACTTTCAACTCTTTAGCGGCGGCGCGCAAAGCTTCTTCGTCGAGCCCGTCGATGTTCACGCCGGTGAAGCTCTCAATGGCTTCGGCCATGGTGTAGCGTTTCCAGGGGCGCTGAAAGTTGATGAGGTTCTCGCCCACTTGCACTTCGGTTTGGCTGTGCAAAGTGAGGGCTACGCGCTCCACCATTTCCTCAACCAAGTCCATCATCCAGTAGTAGTCTTTGTAGGCTACGTACAGCTCCATCTGCGTGAACTCCGGGTTGTGGAAGCGCGACATGCCCTCATTGCGGAAGTCCTTGCTGAACTCGTATACCCCATCAAAGCCACCCACGATTAGACGCTTCAGGTACAGCTCGTTGGCAATGCGCAAATACAGCGTCATGTCCAGCGTGTTGTGGTGCGTCTTGAAAGGGCGCGCCGCCGCCCCACCGTAGAGCGGTTGCAGAATGGGGGTTTCCACTTCCAAGTAGCCTTTGTCGTTAAGGTAGTTGCGCATGGCTTGCACCAGTTGCGTACGTTTGATAAAGGCGTCGCGCACTTGTGGGTTCACCACTAAGTCCACGTAACGCTGACGGTAGCGCTGCTCGGGGTCGGTGAAAGCGTCGTAAGTCTTCTTTTCGCCGGTGGCTTCGTCTACGGCTTCGCGCACAACTGGTAAGGGGCGTAGGCTCTTGCTTAAGAATTTGAACTCCGTGACGTGAATAGAAATTTCCCCGACCATTGTCGTGAATACACGACCTTTCACGCCAACGAAGTCGCCCAAGTCCACAAGTTTTTTGAAGACGTTGTTGTAAAGCGTCTTGTCCTCGCCCGGACAGATTTCGTCGCGATTCACGTAGAGTTGAATCCGGCCCGAAGCGTCCATCAGTTCTGCAAAGGAGGCCTTGCCCATCACCCGCACCGACATAACCCGGCCCGCTAAACTTACTTCCTGAAAGTTGTTTAGCTCCGGGTGGTAGTTGTCGAGAATTTCTTGCGCATAGAAATTAACATCGAACAGCTCAGACGGATACGGCTCAATACCAAGCTTATGAAGCTCGTCGAGCTTGTTGCGGCGAATTATTTCCTGTTCGCTGAGATGGTGCATGGGGCAGGGTGTAAAAAGAAGGCCCGCACTGGGCCAAAAAGACAAACCGCAAAAATAGGGTGGTCTGTTCGGCTAACCTAACCAGTACCTGCCCGTGTTGGTTTTCAACCCACAAAAGGCGAATCGTAGCAGATTGGCCAGCAAGTGGCTACAAGCAAAAAGCGCCGCCCCAAGGGGACGGCGCTTTGGTGTATATGGAGTAAGGTCTAGTTTATAAGAACAATGCAAACCTTATGCCGCAATTCCCATTTGCGGCGCTGAAGTTTCACCAGTGATGGTAGGTTGCACGCGGGTGCGGAGGCGCTCCTCTACGAAGCTATGGCGCAAGTGCTTCGGTAACTCGTCAGCCAATTGCTGGTAACGCTCCAAGCCAACAGCCTTGGCCACATACGTTTCGTGGATACCGTTGAGGTAGCTCACAATATTGAGCAGCGACTGGTGAAAGAGTTTAAAGTCAATCTCTGCCTCTATGTAGCGTTCAATCTCGCGGCTGGTCTGCGAAATGCGCAACCGGCCCAACAAGTCGAAGATGGTAGTATAGCCTAAACGCCACGTAATCTGCTGCCAGTGCGAAGCCGTCCATTTATCGAGCACTTTGCCTGTTTTCTGGCTTCGCAGGGCCGTATTAGGATTAGCCTGTACTTGCTGGCGCGTCCATTGTGCTTTCATCTTGCGCGTAGTGCGCAAGAACTGCCCGATTTGCGCCTGTGCATCAATCTCCTTGCTAGCAATGTTGAGTCCAGCTTTGTAGCCAGCCAGCGGCAAGCGGTGAATGCTAAAGTCGCCGTAAGCACCAGCGGCGTAAAACGATATGGGGCGTGGATACGCATTGCGCACTACCAGCCGTCCTACTTCGCGGCGCACCAGCGACGGGTTATTGCTGCGTACACCGGCCGTAAACAGAAATGCCTGCAAACCAGCCATGATGGTGTGGTACGCCTGTGGGAACGTCCAATGCAGAGCGTTGCGTAAATAATCTTCGTCGCCTAGCTCGGCCGTGGAGCGTAGCGCGTACTCGGTGCTCCAGCACGAATGCAGCAACTTCGTTACGGCCGCCAAATCTGCTTCGGTAAGCTCGGCCTGGTGTGCCCGGAAGAAGGGTAGGTGCTGCAAACCGCCAGTAGCGTCGTCGGCCTCTTGAATGTGGTAGTTGATGGCGAAGAAATAGTTGAGGAAAACCTGCGCCGGGATAGACTTGCGCCAGGTCTCGTCAGCTAGCTTCTGCTGCTCGTCCGTCACGAGCGGAATGATAGGAGTTTCCATGTTCGTCGTCATGCTAGTTTAACATGAAGGTATAGGTTATAGTTCTTATTTACTAAATTTATTAGGCAATAATAAGTGAAATTTAGTGGCTGGTTATCAACAGCTTATGTATCAATTTTGGGGTGTTATACAGAAGCAATTTTAGGGTCGATTTGCTAATGATAGTAACTTGTGCTGCGAAAGTTAGTTTAGCATAAAGAAAAAGCCCCCACAGCTACAGCTATGGGGGCTTTCTTGTCAATCAGCTTGGTATGAAGGAAGAGCCACTGAGACTTTTCTTCACGCTAACTAGCTTACTACATCTGGTCTTTCACTACCGATACTGCTTCACGAAGCGTGATGTCTTTGTTCAGATTCTTAGTAAAGCGCGATGCACGGTTGACTTCCACTGTATCGGAGCCCAAGGCCCGTAAGTCAGCAGATAGCGGAGCAATGGCGATAGGTGCCGCAGCCTTTTGAGCCGCTTCGTACTTATCGGATTCAGCTTTGTTGGTTTGCTGCTCAGTGCGGTAAGCCGTTAGCTTCAACGACACTTTGGTGTCATCCTTACGCTTGCGCATCCGCTGCGCTAATTCATTTACGAGGCGGAAGCTTGGGCTAGCGGCTACGCGAGCTTGGCTGGCGGTACGCAGCTTATCGGTAGCGGGAGCCTGCGCCCAAGGGCGGTAACGGGCTGGGGTGATTTCGTCCCACTTCAGTGGGTAGTCAGACTCCTTTTCACCCTGGTCAAGATAGCTGTAGGCATCTGGTAAGATGATATCAGGCACAACGCCTTTGAATTGGGTTGACCCACCATTAATACGGTAGAACTTCTGCGTAGTGAGCTTCAGCGAGCCAAAAGGCTTGATGCTATTAAACTCGGATGGTAGTGCATCATCGAGGTCGAAGATACGCTGCACAGTGCCTTTGCCATAGGTGCTAGCGGCCCCCATAATCACGCCGCGCTTGTAGTCCTGAATAGCAGCCGCCAGAATCTCGGAAGCCGAAGCACTGTACTTGTTCACGAGTACCACCAGCGGACCGCTATACTGTACGCGGGGGTCACGGTCGTTGAGCACGCTAGGAGCACCCTGGGGGCCTTTCACCTGCACCACGGGGCCACTGTCGATAAACAGACCAGCCATTTCTACGGCATCCTGCAAAGATCCACCACCGTTGAAGCGCAAGTCAAGTACTACGCCTGATACGTTTTCCTGCTTGAGTTTTTCGAGTTCTTTCTTCACGTCTTCGGCAGAGCTACGGCCGCCGTTGTCGTTGAAGTCAGCATAGAACGTAGGAAGCTTGATGTAACCAATCTTCTTGCCGGCCTCGTTGATAGTAGCCGACTGCGCAAAGGTTTCTTTGATCACAACTACGTCGCGGATGATAGAGATAACCTTGGTGCTGTTGTCAGGCTTCTTCACCGTTAAGCGAACTTCGCTGCCTTTCTTGCCTTTAATCATGGTTACGGCCTTGTCAAGGCGCATGCCTTCCACTGATACCGGCTCAGCATCGCCTTGGGCAACACGAGAAATAATATCACCAGCTTTCAACTCACCTTGGCGGTAAGACGCACTACCGGGGATAATGTCAGACACCTTGATCTGCCCGTCTTTCTCTTGCAGCGAAGCCCCAATACCCTCGAAACGACCCGTCATAGCCTGGTCGAAAGATTCTTTATCGCGCGGAGCGAAGTACTCGGTGTGCGGATCGTACGTGTTGGCAATAACGTTGGCGTACATTGCCAGACGGTCATTTGCGTCGTTTTGGAGCAAATCGTTGAACTGGTCGTCGAAGTACTTCAGCACGCGCTTACGCGCTTCAATTTCCATTTCAGCGGGTGTCCGAGTAGGCTCGGACGTGGTAGCCGACGAAGGGGTAGCGTTGGTTGAAGCCAATGGCTTGTCCTTTTTCTTGGTCTGGGCGTCCATCATTTCCGAAACGCGCACCAGCGTCTGGTACTTCAAAAACTTGCGCCACTCTTCACGCTGTGCCGTCTTGTCCGCAGCAAAGCTAACCTTGTCGGACTCCGTCTCGAAAGTCTCTTCCGTAGTGAAGTCGAAAGGCTTAGCCAGAATGTCGCGGTATAGGGCCTGCACGTCTTTCACTCGTTGATCGAGAAGAACGTTGGTTTGATCCATAAACTCATGAGTGCCACGCTTCACTTCTTCATCCACATCATTCTGGAATTTTGAGCGAAGCTGCGTCACGTCTGAGGCTAGCAAAAACTTTTTATTGGAATCTACGCGCTTTAGATACAACTCAAAAACACGTTTTGAGAAGGTATCATCGAGCTTTTCAGGCTGGTAGTGCATCGAGGTGAGGCCTTGTAACATAGCCTGAACCAGCACGGCGTCCTTCTGGGGCGTCCGGGCATCACTACGACGGTAGAGCTTGTAAGACGCCAGCACGAAAACTGCCAGCACCACCGCAGCATACAAGCCTATCTTGATTCGGGGAAAAGACATGGAAAATCGAGTGAAATGGAGAAAAATCAATTGGAAGCAAAAGCCGTTCTGATACTTACGGCACCGTAGCAGCCCTGGTTAAACTAAAAACGCCGAAGCTTGATGAATAAGTGCCGTCAAGCGCTGCCATTCTATAAAACAAAGACAAATAAGCAGACTGAAAGTTGTCTGCTTTCTAATCTTTTGAGGTGCCAAAAACGGGCCAAAGAACAGAATATGTTATTTCGGCAGGTGCAGTAATTTACTGATTCTATCCAGACGAAAAAAGCCCTCTCCTAGTTATAGAAGAGGGCTTTCAAAGACGAGCTACTTAACGACTAGTACCGACGTACTTTGTCGCCGTTGCTGCGGCGGAATTCTTCTTCGAAGTAGCGAGCATCCTCATCGTTGCGGGGGTTTACACCCATTACGATGCCGCCATTTTTGATGTCGGACTCGTACTCTTTAGCGTGCTCCTCAGGAATGCCCGAGCCTACGAGCGCGCCTACTAGGCCACCCGTCAGACCACCAGCACCAGCACCAGCTAGGGCTGCTGCAATAGGACCAGCAATAATCAATCCTAGACCTGGGAGAGCTACCGAGGTGCCAATGGCTGCAATAGCACCAATTACGGCACCAGCCGTACCACCAATGGCCGAACCTACACCGGCACCTTCCATGGCCTTGTCGCCAAGTTCGGTGTCAGCCGTGTCGCTTCCAAAGTGCGTTTTACGCGTTTCGTCAGACATTAGCACGTTTACGTCATCTTTGGTGTAGCCACGTGACGACAAAGACTTATAAGCTTGCTCAGCGCTGTTACGGTCACGGAACATACCCGTCATCATACCACCACTAGTAGAAGAAGAGCTGTTGCCAGTTAATGCATTACCTGCATCGCTAGCAACATTCTGTACGGCATCGATGCCAGCACCAACAGTTGCACCTGCTGAACCTGCTAGAGCAGCTCCTTTTTGGGTGGCACTGTGGTCATGCGTAGGATTGGTGTCTGCACCGCTAATGCCAGAGTCGCCAGTGCTAGAGTTACCTAGATTGCCGCTCGAGGTAGAGTTGCTATTAGAACCCGAAGACATCGAGCCACTGCCAAAGCCAGTACCGGCATTGCCGGTACCATAGTTAGAGCCTGAGCCGGTACCAGTATTCATCGGGTTATTCGATTCGTTGGTGTTCATGTGCGAGAGATTTATTGATTGAAAGTGGGAAAGGAAGCATTCGATGCAAAAGTCGAGGTGGGACCTGCACGGAATGTGAGTAGCTAAACGCGACCATTCCAGTGGGGGTTACACATAAAATTCAGGCCTCCCTATTTTTCAACTATTTCACTCTCGTAAAGTCGAGTTTTACCCCCACCGTTCGTAGTTGGCTTCGTCTTGCCAAAACGCTCGGCATTCCCGGCGCATGTTCTTTAAAAGGTCTTCTTGTTGTTTAAGTGCCCGCCATTCGCCCAGTCCTAACCGCTCGCAAAGCTTATAGAAATTGTCGCCTTGCCCTTTCGAGCCTTCCACTTTCACAAGGCAACTCAGTATCGGACGCCCGGCTTTGTATTCCTGTTCCGAGATTTCAGCTAGAAGCTCGTTCAGACGGCCTTTCTCGTGCGATATGTCCAGATTCAGGCCCAATTCAGCCTCTTGTACAAGATTCAAGTAGCTGATAGTGCCTACCTGATGGCGGGAAAAGCGAATTAAATGGCTACGAATTCGGCCGAGCATAGGCAGAGGGGTGGGGATTAAAGGACGGAAAGTACAAAAAAGCCCGTTGTTCCAGAATGGTATCTGAAACAACGGGCGGCGGCTACCCAAAACCGTGCCGAACAGGCCAAACCAATTTTAACGTCCTTGGCGGCGTCTTATTTCTTTTTGGATGAGAAGAAATTCGCGGCTACTCTGCCCCGCAATAGCGGTATTCTCGTCGGCCCGGCGCAACAGATAAGGCATAACTGCGTCTACGGGACCATACGGCACATACTTAGCCGTATTATATCCAGCGTGTGCGAGGTTGTAGCTTAGGTTGTCGCTCATACCATACAACTGTGCAAACCAGATGCGCTGGTCACCGGGCTGCAATTCGTACTCATGCATTAACTCGGTGAGTAGCTTAGAGCTAGCTTCGTTGTGCGTACCAGCGCAGATGCTGATTCGGTCAACGTGCTGCACGCAATAACGCAAAGACTCATCGTACAGCGCGTCCGTTTCCTGCTTGGTAGGATTAATCGGGTTTTGGTAGCCGCGCTGAGTGGCTACGCGGGCTTCCTTCTCCATATAAGCGCCCCGCACCAGTTTGCCGCCCAAATAGTAGCCATCTCGCTTTGCAACATCGTGCGCCTCCTTGATGGCATCAAGCCGGTCGTGGCGGTAGAGTTGGTAAGTGTTCCAAACGATGGCCGATTCACGATTGTACTTGTGCATCATCTCGTAGGCCAAGTTGTCGATGGTCTGCTGAAACCAGCTTTCCTCTGCGTCAACAAACACGCGTACGCCATACTGGTGGGCCCGGTGGCAAATAGCATCTACGCGGGCGTGGGCTCGATCGTAGCTAGCTTGTTCGGTAGGTGTAAGTGGTTTGCCAGCCTGTATCTTTTCCAGCAAAGAGCTGTTAGCTAAGCCCGTCACCTTGAACACCGAGAACGGGATGTGCGTGGAGCGGTGCGCCAAGTCGAGAGTAGCCAGAATTTCGTCGCGCGTTTGGTCGAAGCTTTTGTCGCTGCCTTCGCCTTCCACAGAATAGTCGAGGATGGTGCCGATGCCGTAGCGGCCTAGCTCGGCAATAACGGGTACACATTCCTTTATGGTTTCACCACCGCAGAATTGCCTGAAAATAGAATGCTTGATAAGAAATTTTGTGCCAGGCAAACTCCACTTTAGTGCCGCCTTCATCAACCCGCCGCCGGTTTTCACCAGCGTGTTGTTGTTCATAGACGCGAATAGTGCATACATCTTACGCAACTCCGCATCCGACTTCGAGGCGAAGGCGACGGCAGTGTTATCAAATGAAACCGGCGGGGCTTGGGTTAAGGGCATTGGGTGTAGCTTTGGGCGGAAGTTTGGGGTAGACAAAGGTAGCCTTTAAACAAGATTTGAGCGGGCTTAGTTGCGTGCATTTATCTTGTGCCAAACCCAGTCCTTGCTGCTTTTATTCGTTGAATTCGCAACGGCCTCGTTGCTCTTTCCTTTTCTTTTCATGCAGACTTCTCTGGCCCCCGATACCTTCTTTACCCGTCGCCTCACCGCTAAAGGCAGCCCTTTGCTTATTGCGGGCCCCTGTTCTGCTGAAACCGAAGAGCAGGTACTAGCAACGGCTCACGGCCTGAAGGCGCTTGGTAAAATAGATTTGTTTCGGGCAGGTATCTGGAAGCCCCGTACCAAGCCAGGCGGGTTTGAGGGCATGGGCTCAGTGGCCTTGCCGTGGTTGCAGCAGGTGAAAGCTGAAACGGGCATACCTACTACCGTGGAAGTAGCCAACCCCCGCCACGTGGAAGAAGCCCTAGCTCACGGTATTGATGTTCTCTGGATTGGGGCCCGCACCACCGTGAATCCGTTTGCTATTCAGGAGTTAGCCGACGCGCTGGCCGGTACTGGTGTACCCGTAATGGTGAAGAACCCTGTAAATCCTGATGTGGCCCTGTGGGCTGGGGCGCTGGAGCGTTTAGAGCGAGCTGGCATCACCGATTTAGCAGCCATTCACCGTGGTTTCAGCACCTTCGCGCCTTCACGCTACCGCAATGCACCTACCTGGATTCTGCCCATCGAACTCAAGAGCCGCTTTCCCCAACTGCCGCTCATCTGCGACCCCAGCCACATCGGTGGCCGCCGCGACTTGCTGTTGCCCATCGCCCAAAAAGCCCTCGACCTCGACTACGATGGCTTGATGATTGAAACGCACCCCGACCCCGACCAGGCGCTCAGCGACGCCGCGCAGCAAGTAACGCCGGAGCGCCTAGGAGAAATCTTGAATGAGTTGCGTTTCCGCTACCGCTCCTCCAATAATGCCGAGTATCTGAACAAAGCCGAGGAACTGCGGCAAAAGATGGACGAAGCTGACCGCGAAATTATGGAGGGTCTCGCACGACGTATGGCCCTGGTAGGCGAGCTAGCCGAATACAAGAAGGAAAACGACGTCAAAATCCTGCAAATGGACCGTTGGAACGAGATTTTCGAGTCCCGGCAGGCATGGGCCCGCAAATTGGGCGTCAATGAGAAGTTTATAGCTGAGCTCTATAAACTAGTTCACCTGGAAAGCATTCGGCGCCAAACCGAAATCATGCAGCGGCCGGAATAGCGCAGCTAATCGCGCCGGTAGGTCATGCGAATAAGATCTACACACGAACCGTAATCAATTACCAACTTAGAGGGATTAACAGTGTAGGCAGGAGTCCCACCATGAATGGTAAGTCCATTCTCGAACTGTATTACAGGAACATCATCTGTGGCAAAAGTGTGCCGCGTGATTCTTCTTTGTTGTCTTTGTGGAATACAACGCTGCCATCTACTTTAAACTCGACAGCTATGTTAGATGTCGAACTTGGTCTACAATAACATTCCACGCTGGTCCGAGTAACTCAAGCAACTGGCGTTAATTTTTTTCGGCCACTCGGATGTAGCTGTGCTCGAAAGGTTCGCCGTTGGAGTCGCGCAACTGAAGATTATTGCCCGATATAGAGTACAACTGCGTGCCCCGGTAACCCCGGTACATCAGCACCTGGCGAATGGGTTGGCCAATTCCTTGCCGTTCGCGCCGAACCGCAAATACTGTGGCGCTAATAAAATTATCGTCCTCATAGAACCGGGCCCGTCCGCGCCGATCGAACTCAACCACCACTCGGTGGCCGGTGCTGGCCGGTGTAAGAACAGGCAAGTTAGGAGCAGCGGTTTGTTGCCACTCCCAGCGTCCTACTAATTGCTCTTCTGGTTTAGGTATGGATTCACGTTGGCAGGCAACCCATAGCGGAACGGCTAAGAGTAGCGAGGCGGCAGATAAGCCGCGGAAATAGGAGCTCATAACTAATATAGAGTGTAAGTTGCAGCAGGATGAGTAAGGTAAAGCTTGAATGGTTGCGTTAAAAGACTCGTAATTTTGCGCCTATTCATGATGAAATTGCCTTCAGCAAATGCCATACCTGAATGGTCCCATTTCTTCTAAAAGGAATCAAAGTTGAATAATATAGTTTCCATTGGTTCGGATGCGCTATCAAATCTAGCTGATTTATTGCGTCAGCCTGCCGTTAGCCAAGTATTTGTGCTAACAGACGCCAACACCAGTCGGTTGTGCTATCCGTTGCTGCGTTTCTACCTACCGGAAGCACATTCTCTTATTGAGATTCCAGCCGGCGAAGAAGCGAAAACACTAGATTCATGTGAGGTCGTTTGGAACGAGCTAACCGAGCAGCGAGCCGACCGATTTGCGGTACTTGTAAACCTTGGTGGCGGTGTTATAACGGACTTAGGTGGCTTTTGTGCGGCTCTGTACAAGCGGGGTATTCGATTTGTGCAAGTGCCTACCACCCTATTAGCGCAGGTAGATGCCAGCGTGGGCGGTAAAACAGGCATTGATTTTCAGGGTTTTAAGAATCACTTAGGCGTTTTTCAGGAGCCCGCTGGTGTCTTCATTGATCCTAAGTTTCTTGGAACCTTAGACCCACGCCAATTGAAATCGGGTTATGCGGAGGTGGTGAAACACGGTCTGATTGCTGATGCGGCGGCTTTTCGAGAACAGCGTATTAATAGCGTGTTTATTGATGATTGGACCGATACTATTCGGCATTCTGTGGCTCTGAAGCAAGAAATAGTGGCCCAGGACCCTCTGGAGAATGGTTCGCGTAAACTGCTCAACTTTGGGCATACAGTAGGCCATGCGTTGGAAAGCTTCCTGTTGTCGCAGCCTGGCCGTGAAATTTTGCATGGCGAAGCAGTTGCGGCAGGTATGATCTGCGAAGCGTGGTTGAGCACTCAGCATGGTTTACTGAGTGAAACTGAACTGGACCAAATCGAGACTTTCCTATTCTCGATTTACGAAAAGGTGCAATTCGTGTCTTTAGAAACCAATGCTATTGCTGACTATGCGCGCCAAGACAAGAAGAATACGGGTTCTACTATCAACTGTACTCTTCTCGAAAGCATAGGCCACGCTGTTTACAACCAGCCAGTAACAGTAGCAGAAATAGCAGCATCGCTACGGTACTATCACCGGCTATAAGGTAGCCGCCGATTATGGTGTAGTCAGCTAGAGGGCGGGTTGCATCACAACTGTACACCCGCTTGTGCAGATAGCCAAGCAGCCTGTTGAAATCTATCTTTCACCCATTCACCGAGCACTAGCTTGGTGGTACATCTTCAACTACTATTAGCTCTTCAGTCAACCTTACCTGGCCGGGCGGTCCGTTGCGTGGGACAGCGCAACTTCCGGCTTCGAAAAGCGAGAGTAACCGTGCCCTCATTCTACAGGCGTTAGCTGGCGGTGGCCAACTGGATAATCTCTCAGATGCCAACGACACGCAGTTGATGCAGCGCTTATTAGCCAACCAGACTGCCGAGGTGCTCGACGCCGAAGATGCCGGAACCGTAATGCGCTTCTTAACAGCTTACTTAGCTGTAACCGACCGGCATGCGCTGCTTACTGGCACTGCCCGTATGCGCGAGCGGCCCATAGCCGTGCTGGTGGATGCATTGCGGCAGCTTGGAGCCAATATTGCCTATCAAGAGGTAGATGGCTTTCCGCCGTTGCGTCTACGCGGATGGAAACAAGCGGAAGCACAGGGGCCGGAAGCAAATGAAACAGAGCCCATTGAGTTGAAAGTGCGTGGGGATATCAGTAGCCAGTATATATCGGCGCTGCTGATGGTGGGGCCTATGCTCCCAAACGGATTACGGCTTTGGCTCACGGGTAAAGTTGGCTCGCGCCCCTATATCCGCATGACAATGGCCCTCATGCAGCATTTCGGCGGCCAATGCCGCGACTTAGGCACGGCCTTGGAAGCCCGGGCTGGCCGCTACCAACCCGCCGATTACACAATTGAGTCAGACTGGTCTGCGGCCAGCTATTGGTACGCAATGGTGGCTTTGGCTCCAGCGGGTTCACACCTCACATTGCCCGGTTTGCGCCGTTATTCCTGGCAGGGCGACCAAGCTATAGTCGAGATTATGGCGCAGTTAGGTGTAGCTACGGAGTTTTTAACCGACGGCGTGCGCTTGATGCAAACGCCTCCTTCAGTTGGTTTCACCCAAGACTTCACCGACTGCCCCGACTTAGCGCAAACCGTAGCCGTAGTAGCCGCCGCCCTAAATGTGCCTGTTCTCATGACTGGTCTGGAAAGTTTGCGGATCAAAGAAACCGATCGAATTTTCGCCTTGCAAACTGAACTTGCCAACTTTGGAGCTTTCTTAACGGAGGAAACCGAAAACTTCTTCCGCGTTTCGAGCGAACAATTCCATGTAAGCGGCCAAACCGTGGCAACCTACCACGACCACCGCATGGCGATGGCCTTCGCCCCATTGGCCTTGCGTGGTCCGCTCACCGTCGAATCACCGCAGGTGGTTCGTAAGTCCTATCCGCAGTTCTGGTCGGAGTTGGAAAAAGCTGCTTTTGTTACTGATTTCCGATAGTCAATCAGCGGATATTAGTGAACGGAGGTACGCTGCTGAATGAAGCAATCGGCTGCCGTACCAACTAAACAACTCGCCGTCCACGATTCGTATCTGCGCTGCCGGGCAGATAGACTGAAATTCGGCTACGTGCTTTTCGCTGAAGGGATAAGGTTCTGAGGACAATAGAATTTGCTGAGGTGCCGCGGCAGTTAGTTGTTCGGCGGTTACTTCCGGGTAGCGCGCTAAGTTGGTAAATACGTTTCGAAACCCGGTACGAAGCAGTAAATCATCAATAAAAGTGCTTGTCGCAGCTATCATATACGGCTTACGCCATATAAAATAGGCGGCGGAAATTGGTTCAAGAGCTGTTTTCAGCGACGCAAAGGATGCGGCAATTTCAGTTGCTAGCGCAATGGCTTTCTCTTTGCGTCCGGTAATCAGCCCTACCCGCCGAATCATATCAAGGGCTTCGTCGAGAGTGGAAATATCGCTCAACCACACCGGGTACTTCGCTGCCAACTGTTCTATACCGTCTTGGTAATTTTCCTCCTTGTTCCCTAGGATAAGGTCCGGCTTTAGTGTTTTTATTTTTTCGAAGTCGAAGTTCTTGGTACCTCCCACTACGGCGGCTGTTTTGTGCGCTTTTGTCGGATGAACGCAGAATTTTGTGACGCCAACCACCCGCTCGCCTAATCCTAAATCAAATAACAATTCAGTTTGAGAAGGAACCAGTGAAATAATGCGTTTCGGAGGGAATGGCACCGCTACTCGGCGGTTCATTTGGTCGGTTACAGTGAGGGGAATCACGAGTTCTTCGGATAGCCTAGATGGCGCGGGTTTCAGCATTGGGTGTGAAGGCAACAACAAGAAAAAGATAGGAGCATGGCAATGGCTCGACTACTTGTATGGGGCATTATAGGCAAAGCAAACGGCCGCTCCAGTAGGAGCAGCCGTTACCTGAATTCATCAAGCCTAACTATTGTACTTATTTGAAATAGCGGAAGTCATGGCCGTCTTCGATGCGCAGCAGCGTTTCGTAGATAAGCTTAGCGACGTTTTCCACGTCGTCTTTGTGTACCGTTTCTACGGTGGTGTGCATATACTTGAGCGGCAGTGAAATAAGGGCTGAAGCTACGCCAGCACCGGAGTAAGCAAAAGCGTCGGTGTCGGTGCCAGTGGAGCGGGTGGCGGCGGCGCGTTGAAACGGAATCTCTGTTTCCTGCGCCGTGCGTATGATCAGGTCACGCAGATTATTTTGAACAGCAGGACCGTAGGTTATCACCGGTCCTTTGCCGCAAAATATGTCGCCCGACGTTTTCTTTTCATACATGGGCGTTTGAGTGTCATGCGTTACGTCCGTAACGATGGCCACGTCGGGCTGAATACGGTGCGCTACCATCTCGGCACCGCGCAAACCAATTTCTTCTTGCACCGCATTCACAATGTAAAGGCCGAAAGGCAGGGTATTGCCGTTTTCTTTCAGCATGCGGGCCACTTCAGCAATCATGAAGCCACCCACGCGGTTGTCGAGCGCCCGGCCCACGTAAAACTTATCATTGAGCACCATGAACTCGTCTTCAAACGTGACGACCGAGCCGACGTGGATGCCCATTTCTTCGACTTCCTCTTTACTTGAGGCGCCGCAGTCCAAGAATACGGTCTCAATAGTTGGCGCTTTGTCTTGCTCCACTTTGCGCACATGAATGGCTGGCCAGCCAAATACCGCTTTCACGATGCCCTTGGCCGTGTGAATGTTCACTCGTTTGCTAGGCGCCACCAACGGATCAGAGCCGCCATTTTTGCGCAGGTACAGAAAGCCTGAGTCGGTGATATAGTTGACGAAGTAGCTGATTTCGTCGGCGTGGGCCTCAATTACCACCTTATACGTCGCCTGCGGGTTGATAACGCCCACAACCGTGCCGTAGGTATCAACGAAATATTCATCGATATAAGGCTTAATATAGTCGAGCCAGATTTTTTGGCCCTCCTTCTCGAAACCAGTGGGAGAGGGATTATTGAGGTATTTCTGTAAAAAGTCGAAAGATTCTGGACGCATAAAACGTATGGGGAACGGAAAGTAAAAGGATCTGGTCGCTAGCGGTAAAATTGAGAGCTGCCGAAAGTGACGCAGCCTGCAAGGACAATGGTTATTGGAAAAAACGAGCTGGCTCCAGCAGGCACATTACTCATAACTAACAAAGCAGCTACCATGTGTAAGTAGCCGAGTAAGAGTGAATTTTTACCGGCCCAATTTGCTGGTCCGGCCTTGTTAGCAACCATCTCAGCCTTGCAGCCCGATAGTGTCTTCACATGGACGCCACACTGCCAAAGTAGGCATGGCTCCATCAGGTTACGGTTATAAGGGAATGTTGCCGTGCTTCTTACGTGGTAGGGTAGCTACTTTGTTTTCCAACATCTTAAATGCGCGAATAAGCTTCTGCCGAGTCTGCGAAGGCAGTATCACCTCGTCCACGAAACCCCGGTGGGCCGCTCGGTAGGGAGTTGCAAATTTTTGTTGGTACTCATCGACCTTCTCTTGGAGCTTCACTTCTGGGTCAGCGGCGGCGGCTATTTCACGTTTGAAGATGATTTCAGCAGCACCTTTGGCGCCCATTACGGCAATTTCGGCGGTTGGCCACGCGTAATTCATGTCGGCCCCAATGTGTTTACTGTTCATCACGTCGTAAGCGCCGCCGTAGGCTTTGCGCGTAATAACTGTGATGCGCGGTACAGTAGCTTCGCAGAAAGCATAGAGTAGCTTGGCTCCATTGGTGATAATACCGCGCCACTCTTGGTCGGTGCCCGGCAGGAAGCCCGGTACATCCTCCAGCACCAACAGCGGAATATTAAACGAGTCGCAGAACCGAACGAATCGAGCAGCTTTCGTGCTGGCGTTGATGTCGAGTACCCCAGCTAGCACGGCAGGTTGATTGCCTACTATGCCAATGCTACGGCCTCCGAGGCGAGCAAACCCTACTACTATATTTTCGGCGAAATTCTGGTGAACCTCCAGGAAGGTACCAGCATCGATAATGCCCTCAATCACCTCCCGCATATCGTAAGGCTGATTAGGATTGTCGGGAATGATACCGTCGAGCACCAAACGAGTCTCATTACCAGCTTCGTAGGGCAACGCTGGCGCAGTTTCCTCGCAATTTTGCGGCATGTAGCTCAGCAACTGCTTGACGTGGTTGATGCAGGTTACTTCGTTGGCACAAGAGAAATGCGTTACACCGCTTTTGGCAGAATGGGTACTGGCCCCGCCTAGCTCTTCGCTGGTTACGTTTTCGTGCGTTACAGTTTTCACCACGTTGGGGCCAGTCACGAACATGTAGCTCGTGTCTTCTACCATTAGAATGAAGTCGGTAATGGCTGGCGAGTATACGGCACCGCCTGCGCACGGCCCCATAATGGCCGATAACTGCGGTACGACGCCTGAAGCTAAAGTATTCTTGTAGAAGATATCGGCGTAGCCGCCAAGGCTTACCACGCCCTCCTGAATCCGGGCGCCGCCTGAGTCGTTGAGGCCAATGACGGGTGCGCCGTTCCTCATAGCCAGATCCATGATCTTTACAATCTTCTCGGCGTGAGTTTCGCTCAAAGACCCTCCGAAAACCGTGAAATCCTGCGAGAAGACATACACCAAACGCCCGTTTACAGTCCCGTAGCCCGTTACGACTCCATCACCGAGATAATATTCTTTATCCAGACCAAAATCCTTGGATCGGTGCATCACGAACTTACCTATTTCCTCAAATGAGCCTTCATCAAGCAGCAAATCCACCCGTTCACGGGCTGTAAGCTTGCCTTTCTTGTGCTGAGCGTCAATGCGCGCTTGGCCGCCGCCGAGCAGGGCTTCTTGATTTTTGCGTTCGAGAATTTCGAGTTTGCTCAAGTGGGCTTCCGCCTGTAGATCGGACATGGGGTGGGAGTTCGGATTCGAATAATGGGTACCAGGTTGGTAATTCAAAGGTAATGTAGCGACATAGAAAAGCCGCACCAGAATATGGGGCGGCTTTGGATAAAGTAAAGTAGCCAACTCCTTAACAAGAAGTGTACTTGCTTGCAAGCATAATAAAGTCTTCAATAGAATAGAAACAGCAAGCTTTCAATAATATACAAACAAAAACGGCTGGCTCCTTTGCAGGAACCAGCCGTTTTTGTTTCAAGCAATCTGCTTACTTCTTGGAATCAACGTCGTCACTTGGCTCTGGCTTTTCAGCTGGCCGCTCGTCGCTGGCAAGGTTCTGCGGTTCGTTGCTTTTGCTCACTGCGAACGTTAGTTCTTCGCCGCCTTCCGTGAAGTCAGCCGTGATAACATCACCCTGGGCAATTTCTGCTTTCAGGATTTCCTCGGCAATCGGATCTTCGATATACTTCTGGATGGCCCGGTTCAGCGGACGAGCACCGAACTTAGGATCATAACCTTTTTCGGCCACGAAGTCCTTAGCAGCCTCGGTCAACTCTACCCGGTAGCCCAACAGCTGAATGCGGCTCAGCAGCTTCGACAGCGAGATGTCGATGATTTTGTGGATGTCTTTTTTCTCCAATGAGTTGAAGACAATCACATCATCCAAACGGTTGAGGAACTCCGGCGAGAACGTCTTGCGCAGCGCGTTGGTGATGGTGCTCTTCGTCAACTCATCTAAATTCTCGTTCCGGGCCTTCGTGCCGAAACCAATACCCGCACCGAAGTCCTGCAAGTCGCGGGCACCGATGTTGGAGGTCATGATGATGATGGTATTGCGGAAGTCCACCTTGCGGCCGAGACCGTCAGTCAGGATACCATCGTCGAGCACTTGCAGCAACAAGTTGTATACGTCGGGGTGCGCCTTCTCAATCTCGTCGAGCAGGATAACCGAGTACGGCTTGCGGCGGATTTTCTCCGTCAACTGACCGCCCTCTTCGTAACCCACGTAGCCGGGAGGTGCGCCCACCAGGCGCGAGATGCTGAATTTCTCCATGTACTCCGACATGTCGATCCGCACCAGCGAGTCTTCTTTGTCGAAGAGGTAAGTAGCCAGCACCTTGGCCAACTCCGTTTTACCGACACCAGTTGGGCCGAGGAATACGAATGAGCCGATTGGCTTTTTGGGGTCTTTCAAGCCCACGCGGGTGCGCTGGATGGCTTTCACCAACTGCTTAATAGCCTTGTCTTGGCCGATAACCTTGCCTTGCAACTCTTCACCCATGTTCAAAAGCTTGGCGCTTTCGTTCTGAGCAACCCGGCTAACCGGAATACCGGTCATCATGGCAATAACCTCGGCTACGTTTTCTTCCTTGACGGTGTAGCGTTTCTTCTTGGTTTCTTCTTCCCAATCCTTCTTGGCTTGGTCGAGTTGCTCCAACAGCTTCTTCTCATTGTCGCGGAGCTTGGCAGCCTCCTCGTACTTCTGAGACTTTACCACGCGGTTCTTCTCGGTCTTGATGTTCTCAATGCTCTCTTCGAGCTTCAAGATATCCTCCGGAACCACGATGTTGTTGATGTGCACACGAGCACCAGCTTCGTCCAGGATATCGATGGCTTTGTCTGGCAAGAAACGGTCAGACATGTAACGGTCCGATAGCTTCACGCACGACTCAATCGCCTTATCGGTGTACACCACATGGTGGTGGTCCTGATACTTGTCTTTGATATTGTGCAGAATTTCGATGGTTTCCTCTGGCGTGGTAGGATCTACCATTACCATCTGGAAACGACGGGCCAAAGCACCGTCTTTCTCGATGTACTGACGGTACTCGTCGAGCGTAGTAGCACCGATGCATTGAATTTCACCACGGGCTAGAGCCGGCTTGAACATGTTGGAAGCGTCCAGCGAGCCCGAAGCTCCGCCAGCACCTACAATCGTGTGCAGCTCGTCAATGAACAGAATCACGTCGGGTGACTTTTCCAGCTCGTTCATCACGGCCTTCATGCGCTCCTCGAACTGGCCACGGTACTTAGTACCAGCTACCAAAGAAGCCAAGTCCAGCGTAACAACCCGTTTGCCGAACAGCACACGTGATACTTTCTTCTGAATGATGCGCAAAGCGAGGCCTTCGGCAATTGCCGTTTTACCAACACCAGGCTCACCGATCAGGATCGGGTTGTTCTTTTTGCGGCGGCTCAAGATCTGGGCCACACGCTCGATTTCTTTTTCACGACCTACAATCGGGTCGAGCTTATCGTCCTCAGCTAGTTTGGTGAGGTCACGGCCGAAGTTGTCGAGTACGGGAGTACGCGACTTTTCGGTGCCTTTCTTGGGGGTAGCGCCAGCACCGGCACCGCCGCGGCCTGCACCACCACCAAAGAGGCGGTCGTTATCGTCGTCATCGGCCTCGGGGCCGTTGGTAGGGTTGTTCGCCGTGTTACCGTGGTAGTCCAGCGAATCGCGCACGGATTCGTAGTTCACGTTGAATTTGCTGAGAATTTGAGACGAGATGTTGTCTTCATCGCGCAGAATTGACAACAGCAGATGCTCGGTGCCAATGATTTCGCTTTTGAAGATTTTAGCTTCGAGGTAAGTGATCTTAAGGACTTTCTCGGTCTGTTTCGTCAGCGGGATAGAGCCGGTAATGCTCGTACCCTGCGTGGCCGTATTGCGGGTAGCTTGTTCGAGGGCATATTTCAGCTCGTCTACGGATACGCCCAATTTCTTGAGCAAACCAATAGCTGTGCCTTCCCCTTCGCGAATCATGCCCAACAATAAGTGTTCGGTACCGATATAATCGTGCCCGAGCCGGATGGCCTCTTCCCGGCTCAGAGAGATGACCTCTTTGACTCGATTTGAGAATTTAGCTTCCATGCAGATAAGGTAGTGAAGAAAAACGGAACCCCGCAAGCGCTAATAAAGCGTTTTCCGGCGGGTTGGGCCGTAGTAATCTGAAAACAGATAGTAACGGGCGATGGTTCGGGCGGCAGGTACACTACACGAGAAAATTGCCGGCAGCCGGGCCCTGCATAAATAACAGGTCTAGGATGCTGAGTCCCGGTACAAAATCTTTACCAAAGGTCTGAGCGTACGGTCGTACCGACTTCCTGTCAGGTTCGGGTGCTACTGAAGCCTTCGGTGTCAGAGAATCACGGCAGTCTCTTACTTCGCTGACCGTTTGATCAGTGGAGTGGGGGCGGGTTGCCGTTGCAGAGTAAGTAGAGAAATATTCGGTGGTAAACTCCACAGGAGTGCGCAACCGAAGACAGCGCAGATAGAAGCGTAGGAAAGCGAGATTCAGATCGAAAAGGCGTTGGTGCTCTTGTACGTAGATATCGTGCAGATAGTCGGCATAGTATTCGAAATACGGCGTACCCCCATAGGCAGTTTGAATAGTTCGCCAATGCTGATGCACCCAATTCTGCCGATAATCAATTTCAACTTCAGTGATCTTGACCTTCTCGCTGCGGTTACCATCAAGGACAGGTACCGTGAGAGGCTTGACGCCCTGAGCCGTTAGAACGAGACAACGGTTGCGGTAGGTTTGTTTGTGGTAATGTTCCTGCGTTTCCAATTTTAGCGCCTCAGCTCTAATAACTTCAGTGAAAAATGCGAGCGGCGGGTGGTATTGGGATTCAAAAAGTACGATAGGCATCGGAAATATGCAAGAAGAAAGATGTAACAAGTAATGGGGGCACAAAGCAAGTGAGTCTCCGGGGCCGTGGCTGCCATCGGGGGTTAAGCGTGTGCCATAGCAAGCGTGAAGAAGCAGAAGATTAAAAGCTATTTAACCATATGAATAAAATTATGGCAACTGCCACTAAATCACATTTTATTCAAAGTCGCCCTACCTTTGGCAGTCAATCTGACACGATGCGCACGCTCTACTTTTTGTGTTTGGTACTACTGCCACTAACGAGGCCAGCTCTAGCTGCTCAGCCTCAATTAGTATTGGATATAGCTCGTTTCCGCAACACGGATACCAGTGTAAAGGGCAATGTGGTGGAAATTTATGCTACTGTACCCGGACAGTGGCTAACGTACCTGCGCCGCACGCCGAAAATGTACCAAGCTGCCGCCGTTCTAACCCTGGAAATCGTCCGGCCCGACGGGCAAGCAGCTTACCAAGAAACCATTACGCTCAAGCCGCCAGTACTAAGCGACACCGCAGCCGCTATCAAAAATCCTCTCAGCTTTCAGAAGCGGCTAGTATTGCCTGATGGCACTTATACTATCCGAGGTTTAGTGCGAGATCAATACCGTACAGCCCAGCAGGCACTACTGGAAATACCGTTGGTATTAGCTTCCACAGATACGAAGCCGGCCCTCAGCGACCTTGTATTACTAACCAAACCGGCCGCTAAGGGCGCAGTAGCCGGTAACTTCAGCCGCGGTGGGTTTAGCTTGACGCGGGCTCCTGGTGGCCTATACGCCCGTGGTGCCGACAAGCTCTGGCTGTACGCTGAACTTTATAATGCTACGCCTGAGCAAGAGTTGCAGCTTCGCTACCGGTTACGTCGGGTTGGTAGCAAGACGGATGCTCTTGCTTTGCCTGGCACAACACGCGGCCTGCCTGGCCGTCCTACCCCTATTACCAGCGAGTTGGATTTAAGTAAACTACCCGCTGGCGACTATACGCTGACCATGGAAGTTCGAACTCCCAAGCAACTTCTAGCCACTCAGACGGCTGCCGTGCATCGTATGCCAAACGATTATGCTCCTGGCGGAGCAACTCCCACCCGATGAGTAAATCCGCTTCCAAAGCCTACGCTTGGTACTTCCACCTGCTCGGCTGGCTATTGCGCGGGTTAGCGCACTTGCCGTTCACGGTGCTTTATGTACTAGCTGACTTGATTTATTTCCTGCTGGCTTACGTGGTGCGCTACCGCCGGCAGGTGGTACTCACAAACTTGCGCAACTCTTTTCCGGAGAAAGCAGAAGCTGAAATCCAGCGGCTTCAACGCTTGTTCTATCGCAACTTCGCGCAGGTACTGGTTGAAACGCTGAAGCTAGCTGCCATGCCGGATGCCGAACTGAAGCGGCGTGTTACGTTCAGCAATCCGGAGGTATTAGAACGGCATTTTGCCCAAGGACGCACCGTACTCGGCTTGTCCTCTCACGCTGGTAATTGGGAATGGGTGCTTACATCGGGGGCTGTCTGGTTGTCGGCTCATGTTGATGGCGTGTATAAGCCGCTGATGAATCCTTTTTTCGAAAACTTCATGCGGCAGCTTCGCACCCGTACGGGGGCTGGCCTGATACCAATGCGCGACACCCTGCGCGATATGGTACAGCGCCGCGGTGAAACGCGGGTGGTCAGTATGCTCTCAGATCAAGCGGCCGGACCCGAAGACCGACCCTACTGGACCACTTTTATGCATCAAGAAGCGGGTTTTTACACGAGTGCGGAACGCCTAGCCAGCCGTTTTCACTGCCCCGTCGTGTACGTGAGTATTCGTCGATTGCGCCGCGGCTACTACCAAATTATTCTTACTGACCTTTACGACGGCGATTCTCCTTTGCCCGCTGACAGCTTTCCCATCACGGAAGCCTTTGTGCAACAGCTGGAGCGCGACATTCGCTCTTTCCCTGCCGATTATCTCTGGACCCACAGAAGGTGGAAGCACAAGAGAAATACCTAATCATTCTGGTACCTGTATGTTCAGAACGATTAGGTATTAAACAATTCAACCGTTCACCTACAGGTATTGCTCGATGTCGCCGGCACCCTGGCGGACCAGTTCGAAGTCGTCGTTGGTACAGTCGATGATGGTGCTGGGAATATTGCCCCCAAAGCCGCCATCAATAACCAGATCCACGAGCAGGCGATACTTCTCGTAAATCAGATCGGGGTCGGTTACGTATTCTTCCAGGGTGTTTTCATCTTCACGCACTGAGGTGCTGATAATGGGATTGCCTAGCTCTTTTACCAACTGAATGATGATGGTATTGTCGGGTACCCGAATGCCCACGGTTTTGCGCTTGTTGCCGCCTTGGCGTGGAGCTTTGGCACTGGCTTCGAAAATAAAGGTGAAAGGGCCAGGCAAAGCTTTCTTGATAACCTTATAGGTGGGTGTTGTAATGCCGTGCGCGTAATCGGCAATATGGGAAAGGTCGGAGCAGATAAAGCTAAGATTCGCCTTGTCGGGGTTCAAGCCTTTGATGCGGCACAGCCGTTCTACCGCCTTGGCGTTGTGGATGTCGCAGCCGATACCGTAGACCGTATCCGTGGGGTAGATGATGATGCCGCCTTTGCGCAGTACGTCCACTACTTGTTGAATACGGTTTTGGGGCGGATTATCGGGGTGAATGCGGAGCAGCGTAGCAGGCATGATGAAACAGGGGAGTGGCAGGGTGAAACAAACGGCCCGGCGGCCGGAGCGGAGCAAGGTAGCCGATGTGCTAGACTTCTGCCTACAGTCTTCGTGTAAAATTGCTGTTAGGTTACTTCTCCCAAAATCAGCTCATGAAAAAAGCTTCCACCAAAAGGCGGAAGTTTTTCATTGAAAAACGAACGGGTTAGCGCTTAATCACTCGATGAATCGAGCGTCCAGCGCCGTCATCTACGGTGACTATATAGCTGCCTGTTGGTAGGCCGCGCAAGTTGAAAGTGCCATCGGCGGTGGTTGTGCCATGCAAGATCGTGCGGCCGGTCAGGTCAACAACTGTGACAGAGGTTTTGATGTTTTCGTCGTTTGCGCGGATGCTGAGTACATCAGTGGCTGGGTTCGGAAATACACTCACAGCGCCGTTTTTGCCTGCGTTGCGGGTGGCCAGCGGTATGGCAGTGACTACGCCATAGGTCCGAACATTATCAACGCGCCAAGAACCGCCAGCAGCTTCCGCATTGTAGCCGTAAATGCGGAACTCAACCGGCGCCGTAAGGGCTGCGAAACTGGCCGGCAACGTTATTTTTTTATTGGCTCGTGTTTGGTCATCATCTGCTACGTTCACCGCTATAATGGTAGCCGTGAAATTGTCGAGGCTCGACCGGATGGCCCAGTCGCGAATGCCCGTATTAGAGCGGCGTTCGTCTAGTACGAGGCTATCAAGTCGCATCCGAAAGCCAACGCTTGGCTGCACCGAGAATGCGAAATAGTCGTTAGCATCAAAATTCGAAGCAGTCCAATTTGTGGCTGCGAAGGTATTAGCCCCGGCCGAAGCCGTAACGCCTGTCCCACGCGACATAGAACTGAACAGCACGTTAACAGGCTGTGCCTCCACTGGAAAAGTAGCTTCAGAGCCGGTTGCGCCCGTAAAAGTATAGGTGGCTAGTTGAGCTTGGGCGACGGTGCCGAAAAGGCTGAGAGCAGCTATTGTAGCTAGCTTGCGCAACTGAAAAGGGTAGATTTTTTTCATACAGTGTGGAAAGAGGATAATAAAGAATGGATAGGGAAGCTCGTTTGAAAGCTTAGATGGACTTAAAAACTGTAAATGATTTTTGAAATTTAACGAGATAGTATGCTTTGGCAAAGGTAATAGCGTAAGCCGGAAAGCTTGCATGCAAAGGCTGGCCATTAGCCACTGTTAGATTCCGAGTACTTTTGAGTTATTAAAACCGCTATAAACTGTTTTGCTTACCAAGTTGTCGGTTAGAGCCGCATGTTCTAGCCACACCGCTGACCTTTTTGCTTCTGATGGCCAACTCCCGCGTCGATTACAAAGTCAAGGCTGACCGCCGCCGCAACCGCTTCACTTATTCGGTAGGCATTATCGGCCTGCTACTCATTACGTTCTCTTACTACTTCTATCAGGTCTTCTTTACACCCAACGTCGAAACGAAGGGGCAATCCACCTATGTGCTTGTACGCCGCGGGCAGTCGGCTAAATCGGTGCTCGACTCGATTGATGCGTCGGGTGTTATCGTAGATAAGTTGTCGTTGCACTTCGTAGCGCGCTTGATGAAGTACGATAAGCTAGTGAAACCCGGTCGCTACGAACTGAAAAACGGGTATACCAACCGCCAACTCATCAACGACTTGCGCACCGGGCGGCAGTCGCCGCTTAAGCTGACTTTCCAGAATATCCGCCTGCGCGACGAGTTGGCCCGCAAGCTCAGCACTACCATCGACTCCCGGCCCGGTCAGTTCGATTCGCTTTTAAGCAGTCCAAACTACACCAAAAGCTTAGGGTTCGACACGACCAGTATCTTAACGATGTTTATTCCGAACACTTACGAGCTTTATTGGAACTCTTCGGCCGATAATCTCATGCAGCGCATGAAAAAGGAGTACGAAAAGTTCTGGACCCCCGCTCGCGACGCCAAGCGGGAGAAACTAGGTCTAACCCGTGCGCAGGTGAGTACGCTTGCTAGCATTGTGGAAGCCGAGCAGCAACAGCATGCCGACGAGCGGCCCCGCGTGGCGGGGGTGTACCTCAACCGCCTGCGGCGCAAGATGAAGCTCCAGGCCGACCCAACGGTAGTGTATGCCAACAACGACTTCACTATCAAGCGGGTGCTCAACGTGCACCTTGCCAAAGATTCTCCTTACAACACCTACCTGTATGGTGGCCTGCCACCCGGCCCCATCAACTTACCGAGTATTGCGAGCATCGATGCCGTACTCACTTCCGAAAGCCATGATTACCTCTATTTCTGCGCCAAAGAAGATTTCAGCGGGTATCATGCTTTTGCCCGTAACGAGCAAGAGCACCTCGTGAATGCCCGCCGTTACCAAGCAGCCCTGACGCGGAGCGGAATTATGAAGTAAAGTCGGAATTGCTGAGTGGTTGGCCGGATAGCAGTCAGCTGCAACGATCAACTATCGAGCAATTCAACTAGTTAACAATTCAACCATGTACCAATCCGACACTAAAATCCGAGTCCGCTACGCTGAAACCGACCAAATGGGCTACGTGTACCACGGCAACTACGCGGCTTTCTTTGAAGTGTGTCGTACCGAAGCTTTTCGCCAGCTAGGGATCAGCTACAAAGACCTCGAAGCCAGTGGAGTTGGGATGCCGGTGGGTGAGATTCGAACTCGTTTCCGCCGACCTGCCCGCTATGATGATCTGCTGACAGTGCGCCTGCTGCTGCGCCAACCAGCGGAAGGCTCGCGGGTGATGTTCGAATATGAAATCTATAATGAGGCAAACGAGTTATTAACCGAAGGCCATACGTTGATGGTGTTTGTAAGCACCAGCAATGGCCGTCCTGTTCCGATTCCAGAACAAATTCAAGCCAAACTAGCTCCGTATTTCACCGACGATGAGCTAACTAGCCCCCTAACGCCCCCTCAATCTCCCGTGGATGCCCCCGCGCCCGCCGCGTTTCTTAAAAAGTGAGTAATCGGGTAGCGCAGCCACCAAGAAAGCCGTTTACTAACGTACCTCAGGGCTTCTCTAGCTACTCTCTTACTCCATTACTTAGCTACTCTCATGCCTCTGCCAGTTCGTCGGTACCATTTGCCGGACTTGCGCCGTCGGCGCAGTTATCGGCGGTTTATTGTGTGGTTGAAGCGCTTGCGTATTGCCGGTGGCAAAGCGTCGGTGTACGATGTTGTGGACCGGATGCTTCAGGAACTGCGGCTAGATAGTGTGGAGAAGCGGGCGGGCTACATGGCCTTCAACTTCACGGTAGCTTTGTTTCCAACGATTATCTTCCTGTTCACGCTGATTCCTTATCTGCCCATTCCCAACCTAAGCGTAGACATCCTGCAGTTCTTAGCCGATCTGATTCCGCGGGAAATGTACCGGGCGGTTTCGGGCACTATCGAGGACATTGTCAACATCCCGCACGGTGGATTACTTTCTTTTGGTTTTGCCACGGCCTTGGTGCTCAGCAGCAACGGCATTATGGCCCTGCTCGATGCCTTCGAGAAGAAGTATCCTTCCTTCAAGAAACGGACGTATGTGCGCAAGCGCGTAATTGCTACCCTGCTCACGGTGGTACTTTCGGCGGTGCTGCTGGTATCGGTGGCAGGTATCTTTTTCGGCACGTATATCATCGACGCTTTGGTATTCGAGGAGATTGTGCCCGAACAGTATACCAGCGAATTAATTACGGTTATCAAGTATGGCTCGGTAGTAGGGCTCTTTTTGCTTACAACCTGCCTCGTATACTACTATGTACCGCCGGTGCATGACAAGTGGCCCTTTTTGTCGGCTGGGGCGGTGGTAGCTACGCTGCTTATTTTCCTGGTGTCGTTCCTGTTTATTCTTTACGTCAAGATTTTTGATTCCTATAATCACTTCTACGGTTCTATCGGAGCACTTGTAGGCTTCATGGTTTGGCTGGATTTCGTGTGCATGACCTTGATTGTTGGTTTTGAAGTGAACGTGAGCATTGATGCCGTAACAGGACGGCTGCGCCAAGAGCCTAATGGTTTGCGGCTGTTAGATCGGCTACGGGGCAAAGAAAAAGTAGCGAAAGTTAGGGCCTGATACTCAGTGGTAACTGGGCCTGCAAAGCATAAAATGCCGTCGAGCGTGGAAAAATGTGCAGTCAAAAGTTGTGACGAGCGCAGGACACTGCTACTTTTGTCGTCCCAAATTGACCGGTTTGGTTTAACAGAGAGGTGGCAGAGTGGTCGAATGCGACGGATTCGAAATCCGTTATACTTGCAAGGGTATCGGGGGTTCGAATCCCCCCCTCTCTACTTTTTTAGTGAACATTTATTGTTCCTGATCTAACAGTCGTTTTGATGTGTTAGCTTTGTCGGGCAATACTTGCTAAGCGTCAATTGACCTAGAGAGCTGGCAGAGTGGTCGATTGCGGCGGTCTTGAAAACCGTTGAGGGTTAAACCTCCGGGGGTTCGAATCCCTCGCTCTCTACGAAAAGCCCCGTTTCTGATTCAGAAACGGGGCTTTTTTTGGTCAAATCCCTAGAAGAAGATTTTGTTGTAAGACGTGGCTTCATCGTTCGTGACAGGAAGCCGAAGCGAATGATAGCGACCAGAAGGCAAGCCAGCAACTGGCTAATGCCTCCGGGCACAACTCCTGTTGTGCTTGCGCGTACTGCACAATGCTTCTAAGGCCTCGGAATGTACCGTTAGCCAGTCAAGGTTTATCTTACATTATGCTTAATTGGTTGCTCCGGAGTTTGGTGTTGGTGCTGCTGTTGGTTCCTATTTCTGCTTCAGGCTATTCAGTGCTCACCCACCAAGCCAACATCGACTCGTCGTGGACTCGTTGTTTGCTGCCGCTCCTGCAACGACGATACCCAGGGGCTACCGAAGAGCAACTTACCGAGGCCAAAGCGTACGCTTACGGCGGATCGATTCTGCAAGACATGGGCTACTATCCTATGGGGTCTAAGCTGTTCACCAACTTAACTCACTATGTGCGTAGCGGCGATTTTGTCCGCAATCTGCTCGGCGAAGCACACAGCCGCAACGAGTACGCTTTTGCACTGGGCGCGCTGGCCCATTATACCGCCGATGTAATTGGGCACCCCGAGGGCACCAATAAAGCCATGCCTTCCGTGTATCCCGATTTGCAACAAAAGTTTGGTAACAACATCACCTACGAGGAAGCTCCTATTCAGCACACGCAGTTAGAGTTTGCCTTCGACGTGGTACAGCTGGCAACTGGCCGCTACCGCACCGCCGAGTACCAGCGCTCCATCGGCTTTCAAGTCTCGAAACCAGTACTGGAGCGCGCTTTCTACAAAACGTATGGCCTGGAACTTGGACAAGTAGTTTTCAACGTAGATCTAGCTATTGAGTCGTTTCGGTTTGCGGTGCGCCAGCTAATTCCCATTGCCAGTAGGGCCGCTTGGCACGCGCAGAAAAAAGAAATCAGGCGGCTGAGCCCCCGGGCACAGCGCCGCGAATACGTGTTCAACCAAAGCGAGAGAGAGTATCGGCAGCGCTACGGCACTGACTACGCCAAGCCCGGCACCGGAGCGCGTATCCTGTCTTACTTCGTGCGGGTGCTGCCCAAAATTGGTCCGCTTCGGCCTTTCGCTTTCAAACTGCCCACTCCCGAAGCTCAAACTTTGTTTAAGGCTAGTTTCCAAAGCGTGATGACCCACTACTGCCAACTAGTGGAAACCGAGCCCCAAGACACAACAATCGTGGCGCGCCAGTACTTACCTAATACCGACTTCGATACGGGACGACCAACCAAAGTGGGCGAGTACGACCTGACCGACGAAACATACGGTGAATGGCTGCGTCAATTATCCGATAATAAGTTTGCAGGTATCACAACCCCAGCCCGCCAAAATATTCTGACATTCTTTGGGCCTACTCCCAAGGCGCCCGTTGATGAAGACGAAAGAGAAACTGACACCAGAGCCAAGACCATGGAAGCTTTGCAACAGTTGCGAGCTTTGAAAACTGCTCCTTAACCTTTATCTACTGTTACTTTAGCTTGGCGTGTGCTATAAACACAATTCACACGCCACTTTTAGATTCGAGCCGCCACCGCATACGCAAAAAAGCCCGCCAGATTGCTGACGGGCTTTTCTAGTTTAGAACTAAAGTAGTTCCGGCGCAGAGAGCTGGGCGTAAAGCTCTCTGTACTAGTAGTAACGGTGGCCTTGTAGGCACGGCGGCTAGCGTAATGCAAGCAGAGCGGGACCGGGTTTCCGTTTCAAGTGGCATGCGAGATAGCAGCCGGAAAACCGAGGTGTCAGCAACGGCTTCCAATAAAGCGAAAGCCGAGCCTATAACCAGCGCCCATACGAGCAACAGCCACCAAATACAAGGTGACCATGATGCAACAGGTGTGTACTAGAACAGATACTTCTACCGATCTGCCATTAGCAAATCCGGTGAAGAAGTACGCAAACCTACGGCACCAGAAGCAGGTAGCGGAAGCTATTCGTTGAATTACAGCATTATCACCACCAAGCCAGCTACTATCCTGACGAAGCAGTTGTAACGTATTGCAAAGCGAGGACCCACTACGTAAGCGTCACTTGTTCAGTGGTATTTAGGGCTGATAGTAGCAAATACAAATCTTGCGGGCTTGCTGCGCAGGAAGAATGGTAACTGCTTCACACTGAACTCGCAGCAAGCGTTGGTGCCTCCTCAGCAGGTTAAAGAAGAGTGTCAATATGAGAATTTTGTTTGTTGAAGTAGCTCCTCATTAGCAACTAGGTAGGGTAGGAGCTCCGTTTATTGCTCATGCATATATCTAAAAATGTCGATTTGCAGGACGGAAGCTCCTGCGAACTGTCTTTTGATGAAGACGAGCAATGGCTACGCGCTACCTGGTTAGGCTACATCGACCCCCAAGAAGCCTACAACGGAGCTGTTAGTTTTCTGGATGTTATGCGTACGTTTCGCTGTCAGTACTTACTGAACGACAACAGTGGGTTGCGCGGCCCTTGGTTCGATTCGGTGGAGTGGTTGCGTGAGATATGGGCCCCTCAAGCCTCGCAGATGGGTTTGCGCTACATTGCGCACGTTTCCCAGCCGCACGATCTGGCGCATGAGGTTGCTGTTTTAGAGGCAGAATCTTTCGGCAATGATATTCAGATTCAACTCTTCGACAACATAGCGGAGGCCGCGGAGTGGCTGCGCGAGCAACGCGAGAGAATGACCGCATGAACTGTAGTCCTCCTACGGGAGTAGGTAGCTCACTGACTGCGGCCACTAGTTCCGTCCTTACGAATGCTGGTATAGTGGCTACTGTGTTTGCACCAAGCCACTGCTTAGGCGGCGTAATACAATCTCGGCTTGTTTCGCCTGATACCGAATATCGAGCAAACGTACTTCAGCGTCGAGCTGTGTACGCTGTGCTTCGCGCAATACAAGAGGGGTAAGCAGCCCCAAGCGGTAGCGCTCCAAGGCAATAGCCACGTTTTCGCGAGCCAGCAGAATATTGGTTTCTTCCAGTTCCAGTAGTTGCAGGCGATTCTGATATTGAGCAAAGGCCTGTTCGGCCTCAGCCTCCAACTGTAGTTGGGTTTGGTTGAGAAGCAGCTGGCTTTGCTCTTCCGCAATGCGGGCATTTTGCTCTAAGCGGTTTCGGTTGAAGCCGTCGAAGATGGGGATGGAAGCCACCACGCCATAGTTTGGCCCGAATACACGGTTGGTGTTAGAGCCCAACACGCTGCCGTTGGCTGTGTTGATGAGGAACGCATTGTTGATGTTGCGGTTCACGCCGTAGCCGCCAGTCAGGCCAAGCTGAGGAAACCGGCCCGCCCGCACCAGTCGCCGGTCGTAGGTGGCCACTTGGGTGTTGAGCTTGGCTTGTTGCAAGCGTGGGTTATTTTGGACCAGCGCCTGATTTATTGCTTCGCGGGTTAGGTTGCGGGCTACTACAATAGAGTCGGCCGGGCTGAAGTCGATGCGGGGCGCGCGGCCTAGTAAGGTGTTGAGGTTGACTTTCGCTCGTTGGAGAAGTTCCTGCTGCTGAATCAGGATGGAGCGGTCGGCATTGTAATCTACGCGTGCAGTAAGCACCTCTACTTTGGCACTTGCACCCACATCTACGCGCGCCTGCGTGAGGTCGATGCGGGCCTGCCCAATCTTGAGCGCTTCTTCAATGGAAGCAATTTTGCCGAACTCCCGCACCACCGCGTAATACGCATCGCTGACGTTGGTTACCGTTTCTTCGATAACAGCCCGAGTGATTTGGCGTTGGCCCTGGTCGAGTGTCTTCAGCCGGTCGTAGGCAATAAACATTCCTAGTCCATCGAAGATAGTCCAGGTAGCCGACGCGTTGGCGTTCAGCACATTTGCCCTGCCGCCGTTGATAACTACCGGCTCGGACTGCTCCCGTACTTGCCGCGTATTATTGACGTTGAAGGTCCGGGTGAAATTGCCGTTGGCTATGGGCAGTTGGCCCGCGTTGCCCCGCGTTACGTTGTTTTCCGCAATTCGCTCATCCTGCCGCGCTACCCGAATGTCGTAGTTATTTTCCAGGCCAATCCGAATAGCATCAGCCAAAGTGAGCGGCGCAGCGGCAGCTACCGTTTCGGGCTTTTCGGTTTGTGATTTCGACCGAGGCTCCTGCGCCGGTCGTGCTGGTTGCGTTGGCTGTTGGGCCAAGGCCGCAAAAGGTAAGAGCAGCAGGAAAGCCGCACTCAAACAACGAAAACGATAGAATTGAAACTGCATTCGGGAAACTATGCTAGAACTAAAAGCTAGGTGGCTGCTCAATTGAGAAGCGCGGGTGGCATCAAAACGAAGCCTAGGTGAAGTGGACTGTCAGCAAAGTAGTGTTGTTGGGCAACACGAACTGCACTATATCAAGCGAAATTTTCATGCGGCAAATAAGCCCCTACTCCTAAACCAATCAGGAAGTAGGGGCTTGCTGATTTAGGCAGCTACTTTCTTGGGTTTCACTTTGGCACTGTGTTTCTTGGCCGTAGCGAAGTAAGAGTACATCACCGGTACTACATACAGGGTGAGGCCAGTAGCGAAAAACAAACCGCCCACTACGCCAATACCCATGGCGCGGCGGCTAAGCGCCCCCGCCCCCGTGGCAATAGCAATAGGCAAAATGCCCAGAATAGCGCAAAGGCTGGTCATGAGAATGGGGCGGAAACGGGCCGTAGCTCCTTCTATAAGGCCGGTCATGTAATCCACGCCGTGCTCCACCCGCTGGTTGGCAAATTCCACGATAAGGATACCGTTCTTCGTCACCAGTCCCACCAGCATAATAATACCGATCTGGGAGAACAGGTTTAGGGTTTGGTTGAAATACCACAAACTCAGCAAAGCGCCCGATAAGGCCAGCGGTACCGTCACCATGATGATAACCGGGTCGCGGAAGCTTTCGAACTGCGCGGCCAGCACCAGATAAATCAGCACCAGTGCCAAGCCAAAGGCGAAGATGAGTGAAGAAGAACTTTCCTGGAAGTCGCGGGAGGCACCGGAGAGTTCAGTGGAGAAAGTCTCGTCGAGTTGCTTGTCGGCAATGGCTTGCATGGCGGCAATACCGTCGCCGAGAGTTTTGCCGGGAGCCAGCGAGGCCGAAAACGTAGCCGAGTTATAGCGGTTGAAGCGGTAGAGCTGAGGCGGCGTGCTGCTTTCCGTGAGACGAATCACGTTGTCGAGCTGCACGAGCTGGCCATCAGCACCTTTCACAGAAAGCAAGCGGACATCCAGCGGCTGGTTGCGGTCTTCACGGGCCACCTGCCCAATAATCTGGTACTGCTTGCCTTCCCGGATAAAATATCCGTAGCGCTGGCCGCTAAGACCTGCTTGCAGCGTTTGGCTGATGCTCTGCACCGATATGCCGAGGCTCTGCGCTTTCTCTCGGTCGATGTTAACGCGAAGCTCCGGCTTATTGAACTTCAAGTTAACATCCACAAACTGGAAGGTAGGATCTTGGCGGGCGGCATCCAGAAACTTAGGAACGGCCGTACGCAGCTTATCGAAATCCTGGGTTTGTACCACAAACTGCACGGGCAACCCCCCACCGCCGCCACCCCCGCCGCCACCACCGATGCTCTGGTCTTGCGACACCCAGGTACGCGCTGCGGATAGGGATTTGACACCCGCACTTAACTTAGTGGCTATCTGGTCTTGCGTAATTGGGCGCTTGTCAGCGTCGAGCAACAGTACGCGGGCGTTACCAGAGTTGGAGCCCCCTCCGAAACCAGGCGAGGTCACGGCAAATACGCTACTTAAGTTCTTGTTGCCCGCCGAATCCATGGCCAGCCGGGTAATCTCGTTCATGTAGTTGTCCATGAACTCGAACGAAGCTCCTTCCGGTCCGGTAGCAGTCACGTTCACGCGGCTACGGTCTTCCACCGGCGCCAGCTCCGACGGAATGGTTTTCATGAAAAACCAAATGCCAACCCCCGTGCCGGCTACCACCAGCCAGGCCAGCCAACGGTTGCGCAGGAAGGTTTGCAGGCTTTCCTGGTAACCACCAATCATTCGCTCGAAGAAAGGCTCCGTCTTGCGGTAAAACCAATTGTGCTTCTCCTCGCGTTTCAACAGCACCGAGCACATCATGGGTGTGAGCGTGAGCGAAACGAAGGCTGAAATCAAAACCGAACCCGCCACCACAATACCGAATTCGCGGAACAAGCGGCCCGTGATACCCGTCAGGAAAACGACCGGCAAGAACACCGCCGCCAATACCACCGTGGTGCTGACGACTGCCAGCAAGATTTCCTCGGAGCCCTTGATAGCCGCCGTTTTGGGGTCTTCGCCTTCCTCGATGCGGGAATAAATATTCTCCAACACCACAATAGCGTCGTCCACCACAAGGCCGATGGCGAGTACAATGGCTAGCAGAGTGAGCACATTGATAGAGAAGTTGAGCAGGTACATCACGAAGAAGATACCCACCAACGACACCGGAATGGCCACCACCGGAATCAGCGTGGAGCGCCAGTCGCGCAGGAACAGGAAGATGATAATTACCACCAGCACGAAGGCTTCGATGATGGTGTGTTCTACCTCACTGATGGATTGACGAATAAAAACCGAGTTGTCGAAGCCTGGCTTCAACACCAAATCTTTCGGTAAGTCTTTGCCGTAGAGTGCAATACGCTTGTTGAATTCGTCGGCAATATCGATTTGGTTGGAGCCAGGCTGCGGAATAACGGCGAGGCCCACCATCGGCACGCCATTTACCTTAAAGATGGTCTGGTCGTTTTCGGGGTACAATTCCGCGTAGCCAATATCGGAAAGCCGCACCAACGACGAGGCATCTTTGCGGATAATAAGGTTGTTGAAGTCTTCGACGCTAGTGAGGCGGCCCATCGTACGCAGGGTAAGCTGGGTGTTCTCGCCTTGCACGGCGCCACTTGGCAACTCCACATTTTCGCGGGTCAAGGCGGCCTGCACATCCACCGGCGACACGCTCAGGGCAGACAGTTTCACGGGGTCCAGCCAGAGACGCATCGAGTACCTCCGCTCGCCATACACTCGAATTTCTGAAACGCCAGGAATGGTTTGCAGACGCTCCTTGAGGGTGTTGTTGGCATAGTCAGTGAGCTCCAGCAGGTTGCGCTGGCTGCTGCTCAGGTATGTCATTACAATGGGCTGGGAGTCGGCGTTGGCCTTGCTCACCACCGGCGGATCGATGTCGCGCGGCAGACGGCCCTGCGCCCCCGAAACTTTGTCGCGCACGTCGTTGGCGGCGGTTTCCAAGTCGGCATCGAGGTCGAATTCCACCGTAATCTGGGTACGACCGTCGCGCGAATTAGAGGTTAGGTTCTTGATACCGGCAATACCGTTCAAGGCCTCCTCCAAAGGCTCCGTCACCTGGCCCTGCATTACGTCGGCTGAGGCGCCGGTATAGCTAGCCGAGACAGTAATAATAGGCGGGTCCACGCTGGGATACTCCCGAATGCTGAGGTACCGAAACCCGATAACGCCAAATATCACGATGACGAGGCTCATCACGATAGCAAGGACCGGGCGGTTGATACTGGTTGAAGATAAACTCATATAGGTTTCACGCAGTGTTTCGCAGTGGAAAACGCAGTGCTTCGCTGTGTCGTTCACAATGACCTACTCTAAGCCACTGTTACTTTATAGAGAAAGTCGCTGCGTAAAATATTACTTGGTTGCACGCACCGCGTCACCAGGTTTCACCTGTAGAATACCGGTGCGGATGACACTATCCCCGACAGCTAAGCCGTCGGTAATTTGAATTACTTTGTCGGAACGAATGCCGATTTTCACTTTCTTCGGTGCCATCTTACCATTTTTCACGGTGTACACGCTGTAGCCGCTGGCCTCCGGAATCACCGACTCGGTAGGTACCTGCAAGGCATCCGTTGATTCGCCAAGCTGCAAGTTCACGCGCACGAAAGCCCCGGGACGCAACTCGTTTTTGGTGTTGGCGTAGCGGGCGCGCACCGGCTGGGTGCGGCTCACGGGGTCAATCTGCGGGTCGATGGCGTAGACTTTGGCCTCATACTGCTTGTTGGTGCTTTCGTCGGTTACGCTCACCACGTCGCCTACCCGCACGTTATTGGCAAAACGACCCGGCACGGCAAAGTCAACTTTGACGGGCCGTATGCGGGAGAGGGTGGTTATTTCAGCGCCGGGGCTCACATAGGTACCCACTGTAGCCGTGGTTAGGCCAAGCACCCCATCGAATGGGGCCCGCACATAGGCTTTGTCGAGCGTGGCCCGTAGCGCCTGCCGGTCTGATTCAGCAGTGAGCAATTGGTTGTTGGCTTGCTCGTATTCCTGGGCGCTGATGTATTCCTTATCAAGCAAGATGCGCTGGCGGCGCTCCTGGTCACGGAAAAGCTTGATGTTGTAGTCTTGCTTGCGGATGGCGGCCTGGGCTTCGTCGGCATTGATGCTGAACAACAGTTGGCCTTTGCGTACTGGTTGGCCCTCTTTGATATGGAGACTAGTGATTTTGCCCGACAGCTCACTTTTGATAATCACTGATTCATCGGCCAGCACCGAACCGGTAGCGGCTACTTCGTCGGAGAGATTGGTGGGCTGCACTACGTATACCTGCACCGGTAAGCGCTGAGCACCACCTCGGCCGCCACCACCGCCCGGGGCACCCGCACCGGGCCCTCCTTTACCACCGCCACCTTTGGCTGTAGTGGACGGAAAGTATTTTATTTTCACAAAAACCAACCCCGCTACTAGCGCTAGCGTCAGAACTATCCACAATACCCGACGGCTTTTTCCGGCTGGTGCATGCGTTACTTCTATTTCTTCTTGTTCCTTGGTTTGCATACTCTAAGAGGGTTCTGACCTGATGCGTTTTGCGGTACATATACAGCTAACGCTTCACAACGCGAATGGCTGGTTTTAAGTTGACTCGGAATGAATAGTGCCAGACAGACACGGCCGTAAGACACCAAAATAGCCCTCGGGTTGCAGCCTAACCTTCTTCAACAAGAAACCCGGTCGGCCCTGTAGCCAACCGGGTTTCCGGGTATGACAAGAATTGTTGCTTCAGGTTTAAAGCGCCTTCTCGTTGATATAGCTTTTCGCTAAATTATTAAGTTTAGTATCGGCTGCTTGCTCTTCATTGAGCGTTTGGTGCAGCAGAGCAGCCGCTTCCGGCTGTCCAACACGCTGCGCATAGTGCGCCGCCGTGCCGTAGCCCGCTATTTCGTAATGCTCAACACGTTGAGCCGAGGCAATGAGGCCGGCATCTTTTACCTCGTCGGTGGCATCTTCATGAATCATGTCGGAGCCTTCCTTTAGAATGCCTTCCATAGCTTTGCATTTGTGGCCCGTTAAGCTAACGTCCAGCATTTTGCCAATCTGCTCTAAGCGAGCCACTTGATTTTTGGTTTCCTGCAAATGACTCTGAAATGCCGTTTTCAAACCCGAGTCCTTTGCTTTGTCTGCCATTTGAGGGAGCACCTCTAACAGTTGATTTTCGGCGCTGTAAAGATCCTTGAGTTGCTCGTGAAATAAATCGTCGAGAGTGCTAAGTTTATCTGAGAAGAGGCCCATGATTAGGTAAGTGTTAAGGTGGAAATTAAGTACTTCGAATACGTGCTCACCAGCAAGGGCGTTACAGCCCGGTTTAACTGACACCGTCTGACTACCTACCTTTCAGTCCCGCTTTTCCGTGTTTCCAGCCCATGAGCTTACCCCGCAACCCCACTGAAACAAGCCGTAATTTTTTCCAGGAAGTTCACGAAGTGGTGCGCCTGATACCACCTGGTCGGGTTTCTACCTACGGGGCCATTGCTCATTATCTCGGTGCCCGGCACGGGGCACGTATGGTCGGCTATGCCTTAATTGCCGCCGTTCCTGCTCGCGGCCTCGATGAGGTTCCGGCGCAACGAGTTGTTAACCGCAACGGGCTACTTACGGGCCGCATGCATTTCGCTACGCCCACCGCCATGCAAGAAGCGCTTGAAGCGGAAGGGGTGCGCGTAGCTGACGACCAAGTAGTGGAGTTTAAAAAGCTATTTTGGGACCCGAGCACAGAGCTAGAATAACTCCTGAATTATATCAAGCTTTTCACAGGCCTTGAGCGAGCGGTACCAATTGCAAGGTAGATGGTTCTACTGCACGGCTGAGCTCTTGGTTGGGCGTTAGGCCAAGAGCTCAGCTGTTAATATCCTACGCATCGGAACGGGGTGAAATGATGCCGCATAGCATCATACATGCAGCATACAACAGGATGTGACACAAATTAACTAGCAGAATACAGACGCAATAAATTAGCCGGCCTGAGCCGACATAATGCCAGCTAAGCTTTTGTTACTTGCCTTATTTCTTGGTCAAAATAGCCTCAAGCGAGGCGTCAGAATAGAAACAGGAAGAGCATGCCCAAAGCAACCTGAAAGTCTATATACACTGACTCCAAAATGGCAAAAGATTAGCTCAACAAAGGGCTCATAACTTGACGCGGTTCTCCGGTGCTAGCTGCCGCTAGAATAGCGCCGCGTACTTCTTCTGGGCTAGCGTTCTTAAGCAAATAGCCGTGAGCACCTTCCGTCTTCAAGCTTTCAATTAGCTCGGGCTCATCGTGCATAGAAATAATAATGACGCGAATGCGAGGGTATTGCGCGCGCAGCAATCGCACGGTTTGCAGCCCGTCAAGGTTAGGCATTTGCAAATCCATCAATATCACTTCTGGAAGATTGCCTTGGTCGAGCCGATGGAGTAGTTCTTCGCCGTCGCCAGCTTCAAAGAGAACTTCCATTCCTGGGAATCCACTGATAAGGGCACGCAGGCCCTTGCGAAATAAAATGTGGTCATCAGCCACAGCCAAACGAATTGTTGCAGGTGTCATAATAAGGAACTAATGAGAGCAGGTATTTGAGAAGCAGTAATATACGGTACTGGTAAGGAAATCCAAACCTGGCTGCCGGCCCCCAACTCCGACTGATAGCGGAGGGTGCCTTGCAACACGGCCACCCGGCTGCGAAGGTTGGTAAGACCATGCCCGGTGCGGGCTCCACTCGAAGGTTGAGCATCTACTTTTGACGTATCGAAGCCGATGCCATTATCAGCATAATGCAAAGAGAGCGTGTCTGTGCCGAAATCCACTACAATATCGATTGTGTCAGCGTGGGCGTGCTGCAAACCATTGCCAAGTAGCTCTTGCACCACGCGGTATACAATTAGTTCATAATGAGGATCGAGACGGCGGGGCTGGCCCTGCTGCTCGAGGTTCAGGCGCGTCGGCCCGTCGGTAGGCACGGTGCGTGCGAGTGCATCGAGAGCGAAAGGCAACCCAAACTTCTGCAAGGCAGCTGGTAAAAGATTACGCGAAATGCGCCGAACTTCCGTAATGGCTTGGTCGAGCAGACTGCTGGCCTCCTGAGTAATAGAAGGGTGACCGAGTGAGCTTAGGTGCAGCTTTACAATAGCCAAGGTAGTGCCTACCCCATCGTGCAGGTCAGCGGCAATGCGCCGCCGCTCGTCTTCCTGGGCTAGCAGCGCCGCCTCTAGGGCCTGTTGCTGGGCCATTTCGCGCACCTGCCGCAGTTGCTCCTGCTGGCGAAGCAGCCGCCGCTGGTAGCGAAGCACAAAGGCCACAATGCCTAAGGCGAGTAGCAGCAGCACCGGCGTAGCGAGTATAACAGGAAGGAGCCAATTGTTCATTTAAATAATAAGACGACAATAGGGGAGATAGGCGTAGTTGAAAATTCAGCGCAAATAAACTGAACTAGAGCAGGTTCACCACAGAACTAAATAGCGAAACGGTCGGCTGCTCCAACAAATCAGATGTTGAAATGGCCGGCGTATACATACAATAATATGGTGACTGAAAAATACACTACTATCCTTGAACTCGCTAGAAACACCCGACGATTATCAAAGTAAAAAACGCAGGTCCCGGGTTAGCTAACGTAAGCACAAGCCATTGCGCTTTATTGACGCACTTTACTGGTTGTGTTGCACACACATTTTCCTTTCGACTCGGCTGGTAATAGTCGAGCAATGCGGCGGCCAGGAAACATAAAAGCCGCATCAAGTGCGGCTTTTATGTTTCCTGCAACCAGAAGGTAAGCTGTTTGATATTACAACAACAGCCATTGAAGGTAGTGGCAACTCCTAACGACGTACAACGCGCCGGGCGGCTGGCGGAGAAGCTGTGAGAGGAATTGTGGGTGGTTGCACCCGCTCAACTAGCCAGAAGGCCCAGGCAATAATAGAATTCAGGACGAGGCTTAGAAGAGAATTTACCATCGTCATGAACATCTGCTGGACCCTGGGCACCGAGTCTTGTAGCAGAAAAACCATTACTGTTCCCGCGAAATAGGTCATTACTCCTATACCTATCACGAACATAGGATTTCGCTCGAGGGGAGTGGCGCGAAGTTCTTGCAGAAGCTGCTCGAAATACAGCAAGACCGTTGTGATTAATAGCGCACTTTCTAAAGCCACCGTGTACACCGTAGTGGCTTCTAAACCACTTAGATAGAAAAGATCAGTAATTGCAATTCCAATAAATACTCCGGCTGCTATACGCAAAAAACGGCGGGATTTTGGAGAGTGTAGTACCAGATAAAAAGCATAGCCTAGAAAGAGCGTTTCCAGTATGGTGACTATGTTCCAGACGAAGTTATTGTGCAGCTTATTAGCGAAGAGGATTTCGCCGATGATGGTTAGAACAGCCCACATCACACAACACCAGAAAACAACCTTATGCTGTTTCTGCAAAATAAACCAGCGCTGATAGCCTATCCATAGTGGCAGCAACAGAGAAAGTTCTGCGGTGTAGGCTAGAGTTGCTCTGAACTTAAGTAGCCATGCGAAATCTGGCGTAGGCATCACGCGAGGGCCTAACTATGATTTAGCGGACTAATCACGCATACTTCCGGGCAGCGTTGTCCTTTATCGAAAGCAATATTATTATCCTCCGCTAGGTCGCCTTCTTCCGTGGCGCCAACAAGTACAAAGCATTCTTGGCCTTCGGAGTTCGTTGCGTTATAAATGCGAATGCCGGTGGCTCCGTCTTGCAGGAAGAGTTTCTGGAATACATCAGCGCTGAAGAACACCGATTTCAAGCCCCCCTCGCGGTGATGCTGATAAGTAGTGGTCCAAGTTTTTGCTTCCTCAAAGC
>NZ_CAXTBM010000047.1:0-50409 GCF_964242765.1 uncultured Hymenobacter sp. | reverse complement strand
GCTTTGAATAGTGGCAGGAAGCGTCCGTACGACGGTTTCTGCCACTATTCTATTTATACCCTCACCCGTTGTATAAGCGAGTCCAACGTGTTTTGAAGGATAATGTCTGGCAACTGCGGCAAACAGGCTCTTTTGCGCAAAACATTGCCGTTACTTTCTCTGGTACGGCGGCCGTAGCACTGCTCGGGTTTGTTGTCTCACCCCTTATGACGCGGCTATATGATCCGCAGAGCTACGGGTTGTTTGCGGTATTCAACGCTATTGTCAGCAACGCAAGTCTGTTTTCAACGCTGGGTTATGCGCCTGCATTTGTGTTGCCGCGTCAGCGTAAGCGCTTCTTAGCACTCGTGCAGCTGACGTTGCTGCTAAGTCTGGTTGCGCTGGTGTGTATGGGTTTGGTTTTTGGGTTGTTGCATGATGAGCTGTTGCACTGGTTGAAGGCCGAAGCATTAGGACGGTGGCTCTATCTGATTCCCTTTGTAGTAGTAATCTACAACCTGAATGTGTTGATGAGTGCTTGGTATTTGCGCACCAAGGATTTCAGGAAACGAGCCGGCATTGATATTGTCACGGCTGTGGCTGGGCGAAGTCTTACCCTCGGACTAGGTTGGTTGGGGCACGGACCAGGTGGCTTGTTGCTTGGCGACTTATTTTCCAAGCTCACCATGTTTTTCAGCATGCTCTTCAGTGGTATTCACTGGCAGCTAGGCGAATTGCGACGCTCCTTTTCGTGGGCCAGGATTCGGGCCGTAGCTTGGGAGTACCGCGAGTATCCGTTTTATGTGATGCCCACAGCATACCTGAGTACCTTAGCCGCGCAACTGCCAATCTTGTTTCTGACTACAGGTTTCGGGGCTGGCGCAGTAGGATTGTACGCTTTTTCCACTAGCCTGCTGGAACTGCCCATCAATTTGATTGGCAATGCTGTGTACCCTGTATTTCTGCAGAAAGCCGCCGAGCTATACCAGCAAGAGCCTGAACGGCTCAAGCAAATTTGTCTGGAACTCTATAATAAACTGTTTTACTTGGGGTTGCTTCCCTTCGGTGTCATCACCGTTTTCGGCGACTTGATATTCAGCTTTGTATTTGGAGCACGCTGGGAGCAAGCAGGGGTATTCACAGCTTACTTAGGCTACTACTACGTATTTAAGCTGGCATCCTATGCTACCAGTCCCATGTACGCGGTACTACAGCGGCAACGAGTTGCTTTGCTAGGTACTGGGTTGCTAGTGCTAGTTCGTACTGGCAGCTTACTGTTGGGTAGTAAACTACATAACCTTAATCTGGGCATGCTGCTCTTTGGAGTCAGCAGCTTCGTCATAACCTTTCTGGTTGATATGAATGTCTTGCACTTATTGCAGGTGCCTGTGCTTAGAGTGGCGTTGCGCAGCCTGTTATTAGTAGCTGTGACTTTCAGTTTGTTGCGTGGCTTGCGAACTGGGCTTGAGCTTTTCTTTCCGTAAAGTTTCTGTTGTTATGTAAGCTGCCAACACGAACATACTTTGTGTTGATGCTTTTGTAATCCACGAAATGAAGTGCACTATAGTGCGTCACAGCAGTTGGCTACCATATCAGCCACTTATCGAAATCCAGACAATGACAGCGTTCTGGACCAATGCGCATCCCCATATACATACCTGGGTTAGAGCTATAGGTGCCAATGAACTTTGTTGAACCTGCGCAGATATCCATATTCGCAAACAACTTAAGATGCTGCATATATTTAAATTGCTTGTCTTGCTTCACAAAGTCACGGTGAAAATACCCCCGCTCCGAGGCAGCACACAATGTATGGAAGCGCCACTGAGGATACTGCGCTTTTAGCTGCTCAATTACCGTATAGTCATCTGTTAGAATAAACGCTTCTTTATTTGGTGAAAAATCAGCGGCTGGTATCATGTAGTCACTGAAATCATACATTTTAGTTTCTGTAAACTTGTCGCCAGCCCGCACATGAAGGCTGACGTATTCATCAGGCAGTTGAATCGAATTTGTAAAAGATGCTACTATCAATGCGCTTTGAGCATTATAGCACCAGAAAGCTTTAATAAGCTGCTGAGTGGCTACCAGCAGTGGAGTCTGCTCGAACCCCAACTCGGGAATAGTAAAGGTAGCCTGCGCGAAAGACTGGTCCCGATGGAAGGGCCATAGGTCTTGGGTCAAGTAGTCAACATTAAACAGAAACTTATAAGCCGCCGTGATATAGCGGTACTTAACTATCTTTTGCAGTTTTGCCTCTTTGCTTTCCTCGATGATATAGGGCCGGAGGCTGTAATCCTTGTTAATGTGGTGCGTATTGACAGCGCCAAACGGTAGAAAGAAATCATTCCAGCCGTCGCGAAAAGCAAAGTGTGTATTATCGGAATACAGTTCAAATCGAATGCGATGCTTTAGGCAGTAGAGCATCGCCAGAATCATATTGTTGTATTCCGAGAAGAAACCGGAGTCCACTCCCAGCCGAAATACCAGTCGTTTTTTAAATGAGTTATTAAGTGCGTTGTATTGTAGAATCCACTCTTCAGTAGTCATTGGAATTCAGGAATAGCAGAAAAGAGCGCGCAGGCCGCGTAAAATGCGCAGCAAAGGTACTTATTTGCCCAGTGTCATAGTGCCCTAATTAGGAGTAGGATCTCTGTAACCAAAGGGAAGCTACCTTTGTGGACTGGCCTGCCAAGTCTGATGTACTATGGATTCTTCTGTAGCGCTAAGACTGCTTTTGGGGGCTTCTACTATTATTTGTGTTGTGCATGCCTGCTCCGTTTTTTAGTGTTGTTATTCCCACCTACAATCGCGCCGGATTTATTGCGGGTACCTTGCGTTCGGTTCTAAACCAAACCTTCCCAGCCTTCGAGATTGTGGTTGTAGACGATGGCAGCAAGGATAATACCGCCGCTATAGTGCAGTCGTTTACTGATCCACGTCTGCGATATTATGCGACGGAGAACGGAGAGCGAGGAGTAGCTCGCAACTACGGGCTAGCGCGTGCGCAAGGAGAGTACGTCTTGTTTCTAGACTCCGACGACCTGCTGCACCCCCATCATCTCGCTGCTCTACACACCGCCATTGAAGCACAAAATCAACCCAATTTCATTGCCACTAAGTTCGATTTCAACCGCAACGGTCAGCGCAGTGCCAGCGACTTGGCCCCGGTGCCAGCCGGCCGCTACGGCCTGGAGTTTTTCTTGCAGGGCAATGCACTGGCTTGCAATATCTGCGTCCGGCGCCAAAACCCAGGATTGAAGTTATTTGAAGAAGACCGCTCTTTTGCGGCCGTCGAGGATTGGATGTTCATGCTGGAAAATATGCAGGCTGATACGGTGTACTTGGTGGATGCCGTAACGCTAACCATGAACGACCATGATGCCCGGTCCATGCGAGCCGACAACCAAGGTCTTATCCGACGCTGGCTACGACTGATGCAATGGGTGGCGGCGCACCTACGACTTACGCCAGCTCAAAGCCAGCTATTGCAAGGGCATATCCACTACCTCTGTGCCATTCACGCCTACGCCGACAACCACCGCCGCCAAGCCATAGGGTTTCTCCGCCAAGCCTGGCCGCTGCTGCCGCTCCAGAAGGCACTGCCCCTAACTTTGCGCATCCTGGCCGGGCCGCGGTTGATAGGGCTGGTAAAGGGAGTCCGCGGTTGAATTTCAGTTATGTCTGTTTGCTAATGAATCTTCTTTTTCTGAGTTACTGGGGTCTTGAAGATCCACTCACTATATCCACTGTGTTTCCCCACTTGCGGCTGTTGCAGCAACTGCCCGAAGTGAAACGTATCGTATTGGTTACTATCGAGCGGGGAGCAGGAGCCGACCGGGCGCTGCAATTTGTGCCCGGCTTTGCCGCAGATAAAATCACGTTTTCACCGTTGCGCAGCCAGCCAAATCAGTTGCTACTACTCAATAAGATTGACGACTTCGTGCGCTTTCCCAACGAGTTGGTTGAACTGGTGCAGCAGCATACTATTGAAGTGATAATTGGGCGGGGAGCACCGGCGGGTGCCTTGGCGTATTTGGTGTGGAAGAAAACCCGGATTCCTTTTCTGGTGGAATCGTTTGAGCCGCACGCTGATTATATGCTTGAATCGGGAGTGTGGAAAGGGTACGACCCCCGGTATCTTTTTCAGCGCTACTGGGAAAAGAAGCAAAAGCAGTTGGCGGTTGGCTTGATGCCCGTGGCCGAAAATTATCGGCGCAAGCTTGTGCAGGAAGGAGTTCCCGCGCAAAACATCGTCACAGTTCCCTGCTCAGTGAACGTAGCCGATTTCAACTATGATGCAAACCGCCGCCAACAGGTACGGGCCCGCCTGGGTATTGGGGCCGAGGCTCCGGTAGGTATTTACGTGGGCAAGTTTGGCGACATCTACTATGATGCGGAAGCATTTGATTTGTTTCGCGATACTGCCGCGCACTTCGGGCCGCACTTCCGGTTGCTTGTGCTCACCCCAAATCCTGAAATTGAGGTGCGGTCCAAGCTCGCTAAGGTAGGATTCACTGCCGAGCAAGTGTTTGTCACCAAAGCTCCACATGCCGAGGTGCCAGGCTATTTGTCGGCCGCGGATTTTGCTTTCGCCACCATCAAACCGGCCGAGTGTCGCCGGTTTTGCTCGCCTATCAAAGTGGGGGAGTACTGGGCGGCGGGCTTGCCCGTCCTGCTCACCGAAGGCGTTGGCGACGACAGCGACATCATCAAACAGGAGGGTGGCGGCGCCGTATTCAACCTGAACGAGCCGGCTACCGTGCCCGCCGCGTTAGAGCAGATTGCTTTGCTGTTGCAGCAGCCCGGTTGCCGAGAAACTATTCGGGCTTTGGCGGTTCGGTATCGCACCGTGGCACGGGCCGCCGAAGCGTACGAACAGTTGTTATTGCCACTAGCAGTGCAGCATGCGTGAGGTAGACATTTTTTTGTGCTTGTAGTAATTCCGACCGGTGTCCGATTTCAACAAGAAGGTTGCCATTCTACAGTCCAACTACATTCCTTGGCGGGGGTATTTCGACTTGATTGCCAGCGTAGACGAATTCATTGTCTATGATGATATGCAATACACCAAAAACGACTGGCGCAACCGCAACCGTATCCGTACGGCGCACGGAACGCAGTGGCTGACCATACCCGTGCGCCGCACCAAGCTGCAACAGCGCATTCGTGATACGCAGGTAATGGACCGGCGCTGGGCAGCACGGCACTGGCGCACCCTCAGCCAGACATACGCCCGGGCGCCGCATTTCGAGTTCGGCTGCGAAGTGCTGGCAGCTCTTTACACCGAAGCCGCTTCGCTCGATTATTTAAGTGAAATCAATCTGCTTTTCCTGAAGACGATCTGCAACTCGCTGGGTATTCACACGCGCATCACTTCTTCCGCCCACTATCCTTACGATATGCTTGCGGACCGTACGACGCGGCTGGTGCAGTTGCTACAGGCTGCCAATAGTACGAGCTACCTTTCCGGACCGGCAGCCCGGCAATACTTAGATTTACAGCAAATGAAGACCGCCGCCATCGAAGTTAAGTGGATGGATTACAGCACGTATGCGGCGTATCCACAGGTCCATGGCGAGCCCTTCGACCCGGCTGTATCCGTTGTTGATCTGTTGTTTAATCTGGGTTCAGCCGCTTCGCGCTATGTGCGAGCCAGCCGCCCGGTAATAGCTGGCACATGAGTTTAACAGCCGCAGCTTGGCCAGTAGATTATTCAGTGGTGGTGCCGGTTTTTCAGGGGCAGGATACCCTGCGCCTTCTGGTGGAGCACTTACAAGCCTTTTTCGTTGAAGGCGGGTATTCCTATGAAGTAGTGTTTGTGCACGATGGCGGCCAAGCGGCAGCTTGGGAGGTGATAGTGCAGTTGCGGCAGGAGCTAGGGTCTGCCAAGGTGAAAGCCATCCGGCTCTCGCGTAATTTCGGGCAGCACAACGCGCTGTTATGCGGCTTTCACCACGCCAACGGGCGTTTTATTGTTACCCTCGACGAAGATTTGCAACACTCTCCGGCGGACATTGGCCGTCTTATTGAGCGGCAGGCAGAAGGCAACTTTGATGTAGTGTATGGCTGCTATGCGGCGCGGCAGCACGCAAGTTGGCGCAATTTCACTTCGGCGCTGCTCCGCCAAATGCTCCGCGTTGGTATTCCGGAGTTGCATCCCGATTATTCGGCGTTTCGCCTATTAAAGACGCCTATAGCCCGTCATTGCTTGGCAATGCGCAACTCCTATACGTTTCTGGACGGGTATCTGACTTGGGTGACGAACAACGTGACTAGCGTACCGGTCACCCACCAGGCACGACTTTCGGGCCCTAGTACGTATACAGTAAGCCGACTGGTACGGCATTCTATCAACATATTCGTCACTTTCTCGGAGTTGCCGGTGCGGCTGCTTTCGTATGCCTCCCTGCTGGTATTCACCCTGACTACCGTATACTCCGTTTACATTTTGCTGCGCAAGCTGCTTTACAATGACTTGTTGCCGGGCTTCGCCTCTCTGATTATTGCTATTGGCTTCGGAGTGGGCTTGCTACTGTTGGGCATGGGCATTCTGGGCGAATATATTCACCGCATCAATCTCAAAACCACGCGTCGCCCCGATTATATTGAAGCAGAGACGTTGGAGTAGCCCACCTTAAGCTGCCTATTCCGAGGCTAGAGAAATCGGGGCAGAGGAACCCAATAACAACTTCGATTCCTCCGGTATCAGGATGGCAACCAGCAAACCGCTATGATGCAACCACCAAGACGCACTGCTATTATTGGAGCCGGCGCGTTGGGTCAGCAGCTCGCCCAACACTTGCGTCAGACGGCATCTTGGCAAGTAGCCGGTTTTTTCGACGATTGGCACACAACCAGCTCAGGAGCAGAACCTGTCCTTGGTAAAGTGAAAATAGCTGACGTGGCGGCGGCGTACGCAGCAAGCCAATTCGACAACTTATTGCTTGGCATTGGCTATCATCATATGGGCCGGCGGCAGCAGCTATTCGAGGAGTTATCCGCGGCTGGCGTACCGTTCGCGCAGTTTGTACACCCAGCCGCCTACGTTGATGCTAGCGCCACGCTGGGACCAGGGGTGTTTGTCTCGCCAGGGTGCGTCCTCGACCTGAATGTGCGACTAGAAGCTAATGTTTTGCTGTATCCCGGGTGCATAGTAGCCCACGATACCCAGATAGGTGCGCACTCCATATTAGCACCCGGCGTTCAACTGGCCGGACGGGTTAGGGTAGGGGAGCGGTGTTTTTTAGGTGTTGGTACCACTGTCATTGATTCTCGTACGCTTGTGGCCGACGTGCGCACCGGTGGCGGGGCCGTGCTGGTGCACGATGCCAACGCTCCGGGTACCTATGTGGGCGTGCCCGCCCGGCACCTGCCGCTTTCTGCCGCTCCTCCCGACCCTCTTTCGCCGGAATCCTACTAGTTTTGTTGCCCCGTTAGGCGGTAGCCGACCTTAGTTTATGCTTGTTCCGTTCAACAAACCTTATTTCGTCGGCACCGAAACCCGCTATATCGAAGAAGCAGTGCGGTCTGGTAAGCTGTCCGGTGACGGCATGTTCACGCGGCGGTGCGAGGAATGGTTGCAAGCCCGGCTAGAGGTGCCCCGCATACTACTTACCACATCTGGCACCGATGCGCTGGAGTTGGCTGCCCTGCTGCTCGACTTAGAGCCAGGTGACGAAGTACTGCTTCCCAGCTTTACTTTCTCCTCCACAGCCACAGCCTTTGCTCTGCGTGGTGCGCGACTGGTATTTGTCGATAGCACGGCCAGCAGCCCTGCGTTTGATGCCACTCAGCTAGCGGCCTTGGTCACGCCCCGCACCCGCGCTATTGTACCCGTGCATTATGCCGGTGTCGCCTGCGACATGGCCACGGTACAAACCATAGCCGAACAACACAATCTAGTAGTAGTAGAAGATGCTGCCCAGGCGCTGGGCGGCAACTTTTTGGGGCAACCACTAGGCACGCTCGGGGCGCTGGCGGCTTTCTCGTTTCATGAAACTAAAAACGTAACGGCCGGCGGCGAAGGAGGAATGCTGGCCGTGAATAACCCGCAGCTAATGGCGCGCGCCGAGATTCTACGCGAGAAGGGCACCAATCGAGCGGCTTTCTTCCGAGGCGAAGTAGCCAAGTACAGCTGGGTGGATGTTGGCTCTTCGTTTTTGCCTGCTGAAATAAACGCGGCTTTCTTGTGGGCCCAATTAGAGCAACTCGACTTTATTCAGCAACGTCGCCAAGCTATTTGGGCGCAATATTTCGAGCAGTTGCAGCCGCTGGCCGCCTTTGGTGTGGGCTTGCCCGTCGTGCCCGACTACTCCACCCAGAATGGCCATTTGTTTTACCTGGTGTGTTGTACCCTGGCCGAGCGAACCGCGTTGATTGCTTTTCTGAAAGAGCAACACATTACGGCCATATTTCATTATCAGCCCCTGCACAGCAGCCCTTACTACGCCCCTCGCCACGATGGGCGGGATCTACCCTGGGCAACTCATTACGCCGATTGCTTGGTTCGGTTACCTTTGTACACCGCATTAGAGGTAAGTCAACAACAGCGAATTATTCGTGCCGTCTTGCGCTTCTACCGGGTCTTGTAAGTTTTTCTGGTTGCTCTTCTGCCGCGTATGCGCATTCTTTTCATCGTTCCGTACCCGCCTGGCAAGGCCCCCTCGCAGCGGTTTCGGTTCGAGCAATATTTGGATATCCTTACTCAGGCGGGGCATTCCTATCGTCTGGCTCCCTTTCTTTCTGATGCCACCTGGGCTATCCTTTACAAGCCAGGCCGGGCAGGGGCCAAAGCCCTAGGTATTGTGGGTGGTTTCCTGCGTCGGGTGGGTCTGCTTTTCGCTGTGCCTGCTTACGATTACGTGTTCATCCACCGTGAGGCTGCGCCTATTGGGCCCCCAGTTTTCGAGTGGATTATCACTAAAGTGCTCGGCAAGAAGTTGATTTATGATTTCGATGACGCTATCTGGATTCCTAATACCTCGGAAGCCAATAAAATAGTAGCTGGCATAAAGTGGCATCACAAAGTAGCAAGCATTTGCGGTTGGGCCCATAAGATTAGCTGCGGCAACACCTATCTGCGCGATTACGCCCGCCAGTTCAATGGTGCGGCAGTAGTGAACCCAACTACTATTGACACAGTACATCTGCACAACCGCATCCGCGACCAACGCGCTGCGGGCCGCATGGTAATTGGCTGGACGGGAACCCACTCCACTCTTAAATACTTGGAACAGATTGTGCCGGTAATAGCAGAGTTGGAGAAGCGCTATAATTTCGAATTCCGGGTAATTTCCAACCAGCCGCCCACTCTACCCCTCCAGTCGTTACGGTTTCAGGTGTGGCGTAAAGAAACCGAAATCGAGGACTTAGCAGGCTTGCATGTTGGGTTGATGCCGCTCGAAGATGATCCTTGGGCGCAAGGCAAATGCGCATTCAAAGCTTTGCAATATATGGCGCTTGGTATTCCGGCCTTGGTATCACCAGTGGGTATGAATACGGAAGTAGTGCAGCCGGGTGTGAATGGCTATGTCTGTAATACACCAACCGAGTGGCGACAGGCACTTGAAGCATTGCTGCTTGAGCCTGACCTACGCATTCAGCTTGGTGAAGCCGCCCGGGCGACAGTGGTAGAACGGTATTCTGTGTTGGCAAATCAGCAAAACTTTTTACTGCTCTTCTCCTGACTCTTAACTATCAACAAACAACAACTACCATCCCAACTACTTGCCTGCCTTAGGCGGCTGCTCTAGTTCGGGCGCGAGTGGGCTGAGTTTTGCGAGTAGCCTCTGCGTGAAGTATGTACAAGGCCGATAAGTAGAAAGGCATCAGCGGGATTTTGTAGCGTACCAAAGTGCCAAAGTTGCCACTGTTAACGCCGACACCAACTGCGAAGATCAAAGTGAAGATGAGGCAGAAAGGTAGAACTGGCCGCGCCGCAATCAACCGCAAACTGCGCGTTAAGCCAGTTCGAAACAAGATGCTGATTGTAAACCAGGTGAAGCACAAGGATTCAACGGCTGAAAGCAGCATGACTGGGTTGCGAGCCTCCCAGAGAAAGGGCCGGTAAAGGGTTGCAAATACCGCTTGTGGAGCGACCCTAATAATACTGCCCAAGCTACCATCCAACTTTCCTATGTCGTAAGCTGAGCCGTTTTCTTTGGTGCGGCTGAATAGAGCCTGCTGGGTGATTCTGCTTCGCTCACCTATTTTCTCTACGTCAAAACGCTCATCTCCTTTGGTTAAATTAACGGAGCCAAAATAGCCCACAGCTAATCCAACGGCAATGAAGAATGGCTTGAGTAAGCTACGCAACAAGGCATTGTTGATGCGCTGGCTGTTCTCGTTGAACACCCAAAGGGAAGCCGGAGCTAAAAAGGACATGAGGATATATACCTTAATCATAATCAATAAATAGGCTCCAAAACCCCCTAATAGAAAGGAGCGTAGGACGTTTTGCTTCAGTATAAGTCCATAATAGAATCCATAAAACACCCATCCTAAGGCGCCTAAACACAGCGAATCCTTCATAAGGCCTGAGCCCCAGAAAAACACGGAGGGCAGAAAGAAAGCGGCAACAGCTAATTGCTTATAAGCGGCAGGATACAGCCGCAGAAAAGTAGTGTACATCGCCCAAACACCCGTGAAGCTGATCAAGGCAAATAATAGAGCTATAACGGTGTAGCAGTTAAAGCAGAATAAGCCAAGAAAGGCCGCAATACGCACCACAAAAAATTCTGTGTTGTTCCCCCCGGTACTACCAAACCAAAACATATTAGCGGTATAGCGAGCTATATCCGGCGAGTTTTTCGTGGCCGTAAGCAGCTTCAGGCCCGTACCAAACGATTCGTTGAAAGCATCGTGAATGAGCGTAGCATGGTAATAATAATTGAAAGTGTCGCCGCTGTTATAGTAAAACTGGTAGATAAGCCCCAGCGCAATAGCTCCAACGAACTTGAGCGTTAGAGCCGGGATAAAATACTTTTTGGTGTAGATGTTCGTGACTTTCGGTCGTACAGCATAGGCCAGCGCGTAGAAGAGCGCAAGATAGAATGGGGTAATAAATAGATCTTGGAGTTGCATAGGCGAAGCAGGTAAGCCTACTTTTTATTCTTCTTCAGGTAGGCCTTCGCCTCTTTGTAGGCAGCCGACTTGTTGTCCGCAATATCACGCACGACAGTGTAGTACCGGCGGGCTGTAGCCGTATCCTTTTCTTTATCCGCCAGGCGGGCCAGGTTATAGTTGGAGTGCAGATAAAAGCCCCCTTTCACTTCATCCGTAAGCTCAGAAAAAACAATGCACCGCTCATAATAGTCCTTCGCCTTGCCGTAGTCCTTGTAGCGGTTTTGCATCAGCCAACCCAGGAAATAAGTAGCGTAGCGCCCACTGGTAGCTTCGTAGCCTGGCATACCTTGATTGAGCTTAGTCAAAATCTCCAAGCTAAGCCGTTCACATTCTCTGAAGTCACCAAGATTGAAGCACGATAAGGCGTAGAAACGCTGGAAATAACCGTTGTCGGGATAGGTTTTGGCGAGACTACGGGCAATAGGCGCGGCGGCCTCCCAGTTGTTTTCCTCGTTGTTGAGGATGCGCATCAAGAATACTTTAGCTTCTGGCCCTACATAGAACCCGTTGTCGGCTACGCTCCGCAATTGCTGGAGGCCCAACTGTTTGTTGCCCTTAGGAAACAAAAGCAGCACCGGCTTGAGCAGCGGGTAATTGGTAGGAATCCAGACGGCGTAATAGTTGAAGAGCGCCTGCCCAAATAAAAACTCGGGGCTAAGCCCATTCGCCTCTTTGCTTAGCTCTAAATACTTAAGAGCGCGCTTGGCACTAACAGTTGCCTTAGGCCAGTTCGACCGTTCGGCGTTCAAGCGGCCATCGAAACCATAAGCGGCGGCCAAGAAAAAACAGGCTTCGTAATTCTTGTTGTCGGTATCAAACTGTGTTTCCGCTTTCCTGATGGTGGTATCCATGTAAGCGAAGAAGAGCTTATCGTACTGCTTGGTTTTGATATTGGTTGGTACAATTTTCCACCACTGGCTTAGCCCCATCAGAAAATAAGGCATAGGGTGGTTGGGATAACGCCGGCGTAACGAGCGAAATTGCTTCTCGGCCCGGTCGTATTTGCAGTTGTACAGGTTCTGAACAGCCCCTTCTAATTCTGTTTGAATATCCTTGTCCAGCAAGAGCCAACCCTTGGTGTTGGCGGTGGGCATCACATCAACATTATCGGTTTGGATATTGCGGATGGGCGACGAAGACCGAGCGGTATCAGCAGGCTGCTGGGCCAGGGCCAGGAAGGGTAGCAGCAGTAATAAAAGGGCAAATCGGAGGCGGAGAATCATAGACACGGTTACTTGCAGGTACTGATTCGGCAAAAGCCTAGGCAGCGCCTCCCATCGGGAGAACTAAAGTATGGCTTTTGTCCTAGTTTTAAATAAATAACTGCTTGTCATGAAGCTTTTACACACCTTATGTCGTATTGCGGCTCCTTCCGGAAACGAAGCCCCACTTACTCAGTATCTGTTGGAATACATCGAGCAGCACAAAAGCAGTTGGCGGGTGCAGCCTACCGTGTTGGCTGGCAACGAGTGGCAAGATTGTATTATGCTGGTCTTTGGGGCACCACGTACCGCCGTATTTGCCCATCTAGATAGTATTGGCTTCACTGTTCGCTATGGTCAACAACTCGTGCGGATTGGCGGGCCAGTAATGGAAGCAGGCTGCCGCCTCGTGGGGCGCGATACACAGGGCGAAATTGACTGTACTCTGACCATAGACGAAGAAACCGGTGAAGTAGGCTATGAGTTCAAGCGGGAGATAGAGCGAGGCACCGAACTGACGTTTTACTGCAACTTTCGAGAAACCGATACCACCGTCCAGAGTTGCTACTTAGACAACCGGCTTGGGGTTTGGAATGCGTTGCGCCTTTGTGAAACTTTAGAAAATGGCATTATCGCCTTCAGCTGCTGGGAAGAGCACGGTGGTGGTTCGGTAGCCTACTTGGCCAAGTACATACAAGAGACCTATGGGGTGCGGCAAGCATTGGTTTCTGATATTACGTGGGTAAGCGACGGTGTGCGGCCGGGCCAAGGTGTAGTTATCTCCTTGCGTGACTCGTTGATTCCGCGCCGCTCTTACGTCGAGCGTATTCGTCGTATTGCCGTTGCTGCCGGCATTCCGCATCAGCTAGAAGTGGAAGGCAGTGGGGGCTCCGATGCCAAAGAGCTACAGCACGGCGCGCAGCCATGGGATTGGGGCTTCGTTGGCGCGCCTGAAGATAATGTGCATTCCCCTGATGAGCTAGTGGATAAGCGCGACATTGAGAGTATGTTGGCCTTGTACCAAGTACTTATGCAAGAGTTGTAAAAAATGGCACCAGTAATTGATAGTTGGGGAATAGTAAGCCAATTGCACAGCAATAGGGCGCGCAATTTCGGGCACCATACGCATGCTTTCCTTTGTCAGGCGCCGGCAGTAGTCTTAGCTAGCTAATAAACCACTTGTGCATAGCACTGCTTATTCGATGGCTTCCTTGTCATGCCCTAGCATTTTCTGTGTGGTATGACAGAACGCGTGCTTGTTGATTATCCCTATAAAGTGCGGCGTGTCGGTAAAGACTGGGAAATGAGGTGGTTGGAGTTGTAGGTAAAAGCTCTATTTTACCCGGGCAATTCTGTTTTCCTGCCAACCTAAACTCCCACTCTTTACTGCTGCTTTATGATGAATTTTCTCTACGTAGTGCCCGCTTTGGGGGTGCTGGCTTTGGTGTACACGTGGCTACGCTCGGGCTGGGTAAGTCGGCAGGATGCCGGCGACGAGCGGATGCGCACCATTGCAGGATATATTGCTGAAGGCGCCATTGCCTTTCTAAAAGCCGAATACAAAGTGATGGTCGTTTTCGGCCTTATTGCCAGTGCCTTCCTGTTTTACCTGGGCAGCACCGGCGAAAAATCTAGTCCTGTTATTGTTATTGCCTTCATTATCGGGGCATTATTATCGGCTGCGGCCGGTTTTATTGGAATGAAAATCGCCACGAAAGCCAACGTGCGCACGGCACAGGCAGCTCGTACCAGTCTTTCCCAAGCACTAAACGTGTCTTTTTCGGGAGGCTCAGTCATGGGTATGGGCGTGGCGGGCTTGGCGGTGCTAGGTCTTGGAAGCTTGTTTATTGTCTTCTACCAACTGTTTGTGGTGAGCAAGGGCGGCGGGGCCAATGGCATCGAAATGGAGACGGCACTTGAAGTGCTAACCGGCTTTTCACTTGGCGCTGAAAGCATTGCCTTGTTTGCGCGCGTGGGAGGGGGCATTTACACCAAAGCCGCCGACGTCGGAGCCGACCTGGTTGGAAAAGTAGAAGCTGGTATTCCCGAAGACGATCCGCGCAACCCCGCTACCATCGCCGACAACGTCGGCGACAACGTCGGTGATGTAGCCGGTATGGGCGCCGACCTATTTGGGTCATACGTAGCTACCATTCTAGCTACCATGGTGCTCGGCCGCGAGGTAGTAGCGCGCGGCGACCAATTCCAGGGCCTTTCGCCCATTCTGCTGCCCATGGTGATTGCCGGTATGGGCATTGTCGCTTCGCTAATCGGTATTCTGCTGGTGCGCGTGAAGGAGAACGGTAACGTGCAGGCCGCGCTCAATTTTGGCAACTACGTGTCGGTAGTGGTATCGGCAGTGGCTTCCTATTTCATTATCCGCTGGATGCTGCCGGCCGGCGACTTGGTTATTGGCCGGCCTGGTTCGGTTCCTTTCACCTCGCTTGACGTCTTTTGGGCGGTAGTAGTTGGCTTGGTGGTAGGCACGCTGATGAGCATCATCACCGAGTATTACACAGCTATGGGCAAGCGGCCAGTACTAAGCATTGTGCGGCAAAGTAGTACAGGCCATGCAACCACCGTCATTGGCGGCATATCGGTAGGCATGGAATCGACGGTGCTGCCCATTATTGTGCTGGCAGCCGGCATCGTGCTTAGCTTCGAGTGCGCCGGCCTTTATGGAGTAGCCATTGCCGCTGCTGGCATGATGGCCACTACCGCCATGCAATTGGCCATTGACGCCTTCGGGCCGATTGCTGACAATGCCGGTGGCATTGCCGAAATGAGTGAGCTGCCCAAAGAAGTGCGCGAGCGGACAGACATTCTCGACGCCGTAGGCAACACTACGGCCGCAACCGGTAAAGGCTTTGCTATTGCCTCTGCCGCTCTAACCTCCCTGGCCCTGTTTGCGGCCTTCATGGGTACCGCCAACATCACGTCTATCGATATCAGCAATGCCCGCGTGCTGGCGGGCTTGTTTGTGGGAGCAATGATTCCATTTATTTTCTCGGGACTGGCTATTGCGGCGGTAGGCCGGGCCGCCATGGCGATGGTGCAGGAAGTGCGTCGGCAGTTCCGCGAGATTCCTGGCATCATGGAAGGAACGGGCCGGCCTGAATACGAAAAATGTGTGGCTATTTCCACGCAGGCAGCCATTCGGGAGATGATGCTACCCGGCGCCATTGCCTTGATTGTGCCCATCATCATCGGTTTCTCTTTCGGCCCTGAGGTACTTGGTGGTACGCTTGCCGGCGTGACAGTGAGCGGTGTGCTGATGGCCATCTTTCAAAGTAATGCGGGTGGGGCCTGGGATAACGCCAAAAAGTCGTTTGAAAAAGGCGTAATGATTGATGGGGTGATGCAGTACAAAGGCTCTGATGCGCACAAAGCATCCGTTACCGGCGACACGGTTGGTGACCCCTTCAAGGATACGTCGGGGCCATCGATGAATATCCTCATCAAACTGATGAGCATCGTTTCGCTGGTTATTGCCCCGCACATTGCCGCTCCAGAACGCGACGTTGCGCCGGCACAAGGCAAATTTCAAACCGAGATGCAAACTCGTCCTTACGTGCGCTACACCAACATCACCGAGAAAGCTACCGAGGCAGTGTATGCATTGCTCCGCCAGCAACTCTAGCAGTACAGTTCCGTTCGGGTATTGATAGTTGCTAGCTGTCGTGGTTATGTAAGTCCATCGAACGGTAATTAGCTACTGGTAGTCAACACTGAAACCATGAAGGAAGAGCCGCCTACCCGGTACGGGAGGCGGCTTTTTCTATTACCTTTGGCAGCCCGCTCCCCTGCGGCTCAACCCCATACGGATGAACCCGGATTATATTTCACTGCATAACAAGCAGTTCAAGCCTTATTTATCGGCTGCCCATCTTGCAACCGCTATTGAAGAGCTAGCCACCCGGCTCAACCAAGACTACACGGCCAAAACCCCCTTGTTTGTGGCCGTGCTCAATGGCTCATTTATGTTCGCGGCCGACTTGTTGAAAGCGCTACACATTCCTTGCGAAATTTCCTTTATTCGGGTGACTTCCTATCAAGGCACTAGCAGCACCGGTAAGGTGCAGGAAGTCCTGGGCCTAACCGAAGAAATAAAGGACCGTCACGTCGTCATCCTCGAAGACATTGTCGATACGGGGCATACCATGCGGATGCTGCTCGACACAATGAGAGCGAAGCAGCCTGCTTCACTCGAAGTAGCTAGTTTATTTATAAAGCCCGAATGCTTGCAATACGAGTTGCCTATTCGCTATGTAGGGCTTAGCATTCCCAATGACTTTATTGTTGGCTATGGTCTCGACTTTGACGGTTTAGGGCGCAATTACCCCGACGTATATAAAGCCGTATAGCGGAAGAGCTAAACACAGTAGCTAAAATTCGCTGACAAGCATATAGGCTTTGGCTTTACTTGCTTATCTTTCTCAACCCCATCTAATTTTTTCCTGTAAAAACCCACACGCTATGCTAAATATCGTGCTTTTCGGCCCGCCCGGCGCTGGCAAAGGAACGCAAAGCCAGAAGCTAATTGCCCGCTACAATCTAGTGCATCTTTCAACGGGTGATTTACTCCGCTCTCAAATTGCACAAGGCACTGAGCTAGGTCTGCGGGCCAAAAAGCTAATGGATGAAGGCTTGCTTGTGCCTGATGAGGTGGTGATTGGCATGATTGAAAGCCAGCTTGCTAGCAACACCAAGGCTGCTGGTTTTATCTTTGATGGGTTCCCCCGTACCGTTCCGCAGGCAGAAAGTCTTGATGCTCTCATGCAACGCTACGACACGGGTGTATCCTGCATGATTGCTTTAGAAGTAGCCGAAGAAGAGTTGGTAACCCGCCTGCTGGAACGCGGCAAAACCAGCAACCGAATCGACGACCAAGACGAAGCTAAAATTCGTAAGCGGGTGACCGTGTATAACACGGAAACCGCTCAGGTAGCCGGCTTCTACGCAGCTCAACAAAAATTCCATGCCTTAAATGGTATTGGAGCCATTGAGGACATCTTCCACCAGATCTGCACTATCATCGATCAGCACCAAGCTGCTACTACCGAAGACACTCGGCAGGCTACCGATGAAGTAAAAGCGTAACTTTGTGGCTGCGCCGCTTCAGGCGTCAACCCTATTCGTCTCTCATCCTGAGTACAGCGAAGGTTCTTTTTGTTGTCTGAAAGCAGCTTCCTTTGATGGAAGCATACTTTGCGGGCAATGAGAGACTTTACTGTACTCAGGATGAACGTTTTTTAAGCAGTCATTAAATAGTGAACGAATAGGCAACTACTCGTTTCAGGTCATCTGCTCAATGAGTGTCAAACAACGAGCAGCTGAAAACTAGTGACCAACACCCAAATAAAGGCATGGCTTCCAACAACTTCATAGATTACGTTAAAATCAATTGCCGCTCTGGTAAGGGCGGAGCAGGGTCGCACCATTTTTTTCGGGCCAAAGGGCTGCCCAATGGCGGTCCTGATGGGGGCGATGGTGGACGGGGTGGTCATATCATCTTAGAGGGGAACTCGCAACTCTGGACCTTGCTGCATTTGCAATATCAAAAGCACCTGATTGCGAAACCTGGCGAAAATGGGGGCGAAAACCTGCGCACTGGTGCTCAAGGTGACGACATTGTCATTCAAGTGCCGCTCGGTACTATCGCCCGCGACGCCGAAACGGGCGAGAAAAAGCTAGAAATTACGGAGCACGGCCAGCGGCTCATTCTTACTCCTGGCGGCCGCGGTGGTCTCGGCAACGATCATTTCAAATCTGCTACCAACCAAGCCCCAACCTACGCGCAGCCTGGTGAGGAAGGCATTGATGAGTGGGTGATTCTGGAATTGAAGCTGCTGGCAGATGTAGGTTTAGTGGGTTTCCCTAACGCTGGTAAAAGCACGTTGCTCTCCGTTGTATCCGCTGCCAAGCCCAAGATTGCTGATTACGCCTTCACTACCCTAACCCCAAACCTAGGCGTGGTAGCGTACCGCGACTACAAATCCTTTGTGATGGCTGACATTCCCGGCATTATAGAGGGAGCAGCGGAAGGCAAAGGATTAGGTACCCGTTTTCTGCGTCATATCGAACGTAACTCTATTTTGCTCTTTATGATAGCCTGCGACAGTCCAGATATTGTAGCCGAGTACGAGGTACTGCTCAGTGAATTAGAACAATTTAATCCGGAGCTACTTGAAAAAAATAGGCTTTTAGCCATTACCAAGGCCGATATGCTGGATGAAGAGCTAGAAGTAGAGATGCGCAAAACATTACCTCTTGATCTGCCTACTATTTTCATATCTAGTCTAACCAACAAAAATATCTCGCAGCTCAAAGATTTGATTTGGCAAGCACTTCAGTCATAATAAGACCGCAACGTAACATACGTTGTGGTTCTGGCATTTTGGCTTTGAAATTAGGACTCTACTAGGCTTATAAACTTGTCCTCTAAATCAAAATTTAGAGGACAAGGTTTACAAATACTTAAGCCGAAGTAGTAGATATTTCACTTCTGCTTATAGGCATCAGCGAAGGTAGTACTCATAAACAGTTAGTTGCATACAGGAACAAAGGCATCTGTATGCAACTAACTGTTTGATAATTAGCTGGCAATCGATTCGGCGTTTGCTATAGTGTTAGCAGTATTTGCATAACTGAAGTGAGCAGCCTGCTCAGCACGGAGCTGGTCTATCAGGCGGCCTTCGGGCAGAATTACGTCATCATACGTTAATACTCGGTCACGCTCGATATCGTGGCGCAAAATACATCCTTCGGCTACGCCGATAGGAAGTAAGTTTTCTTCGCGCGTCACATCGGCGTTTTCAGCTAATCCATAAGTATGGTAGTGCCCGATGCCATCGAGTTGTTGACCAGCTTTAAGCGGAATCTTAGCTGCTGTAACAACCTCTACGCGCATAGGACCGGCTGGTGCCAGAGCAGCGTCCTGAAATAGGACAGCACGAGCAACTGAGGTTGGCGTTTCGAAATGACAGAGGTGATACGGAGTATAGAAGCAGTAGAGCGGACCAGGCCCTAGTTTGTAGAGCTTGAGATAGTGCTGCTGTACTGGGTCATTAATGGTTCCTAATACAAATACACCGGGTCCGGGATCGGCACCCACTACATAGTCAACAATACCGGGGCCACCATTGAGCAGTAGCTCGTGAGGATACCATTCCGCTGCTTTTGCAATGGGGGTGCCAGGATCAACGGTAGGGCCTAACATGCCACGGCGGGCGACGCGCATATCAAGGGCATTGGCAATAACAGCCTGCTCAAAACTGATTTTGCTACCGTCAGCAAAGCTGGTGACCATACTCGGATTTTGACCCCACTGCCGGGCAAAGCCTTCCTGAGTGGTCGGGTTCCGATAAGGATCGTGTAGACCTTTGATATTACCGCACAATACAGGCGTTACCCCAATGCCTTTTACAAAGCGTGCTAGATTGAGGGTCACGCCAGGCTGATCACCGTCGGAAACTGTGTATATCACGCCAGCGCGGTCGGCGTATACTTTCAGAATGGCGCCTACTGTACCATCTAGTTCGGCATTGAGTAAGATGATGTGCTTGCCATGCTTGATGGCCTCCATTACTACATGGGCCCCGTGCTCTACGGCACCAGTCACTTCGATAATGGCGTCAATGCCTGCAGCACGGCTGAGTAGCAAGGCATCATCTGTAATAGCGGGCTGGCGCAGCTGTATACAGGCTTCCAACTGCGCTACAGTGCCTACCTCACGAATGTTAGTTACACCGGAGTCGGTATACGCCTGCCGAGCTTTATCTATAGTGCGATTAGCAATGGCTACTAGTTCCATGCCCGGCACGTAGCAGCAAATTTGGCGCGCTACGCCTTGGGCCATAAAGCCAGCGCCTATCATGGCCACTCGAATTGGGTTTCCGGCTTTCTGCCGTTGTTCTAGGGCTTTATCAACGAGTATCATAAAACAAGTAAAGGAGATGCAAAAAGGTACTTGATAAGTAGCTGTGTGGTTCAGCTTGGATATGGCATAGACGCAATGTATTGCATCTTGGCGTGGGACGAGCTAGAGATAATGCAGCGTAGAGCGCAATATATTCCGTCTCTACATGCTTATTCCTAAGTGGCTTACAGCAAACGTAAATAGTCTTGACAAAGTAGCATTGCTACGCTGCAGCGTAGCAATGCTACTTTGATAATTTAGTGCCAATAGTTCACTAATCTACAGCGGCTACTTGCCGTGGGGTGAATACATAATCAGGGTGGTTGCGGTCTTTGTCTGAAATTAGGACTGGTTCGATTGGCCATTGGATACCAATGGTTGGGTCGTTCCAACGCAAGCCACGCTCAGCTCCGGGAGCATATTTAGCTGACACCTGATAAGTAACATCGGAATTGTCGGCTAGGGTGATAAAGCCGTGAGCAAAACGGCCTGGTACAAATAGCATGCGGAATGAGTCAGCAGTAAGTTCTACGCCAATCCACTCGCCATAAGTTGGTGACTCTTCACGTAAGTCTACAATTACATCGTAAATGGCTCCGCGAGTGCAGCGCACCAGTTTGCTTTCTTCATGCGGTGGTAATTGGTAATGCATGCCGCGTAGGGTGCCACGAAGCGGGTTTGACGAAACGTTGGCTTGAAGCGGAGGCATATGGATGCCATGCGCGGCAAATTCGTCCTCGCACCAAGAACGAGCGAAAAAACCACGATCATCTGTCCGGCGCTCGACATCAATGATGAAAGCACCAGCTAATTTAGTTGGGGTAAATAGCATGTTGAATAAGACTTGAAGGAAAAATAAGGTAGAGCAAGCTGTCTACACAGCAGCCGGATGCAGTGCAGCCTGCGCTGGCACAGCTAATATCTGTGCTGGCTGAGTCCATGTGAGGGCATCCGTTAGCTGTCCTGTTTCTTGCAGGCGGCTAATAACGCGCAAACGCATCAGTTCCGAAGAGCGAAAGTCAGCATCCTTAAAATTGATGCTAAGTAAGCCATCACGGAGTTCATCCAGCGTATCGGCTAGGGTACGAACAGGCTGGTGATCTGGCGCTAAGCGCCGAAACAAGCTGAAGTCAACTCGGTAAGAGCGCTTATCAGGTGGAGCAGCCGCATTCAGGGTCACCTTGGTACCGGGAATAGTTTCGGCAACTGCCTCAGCTAGTTCACGCACTTGGTAGTTCCATACGTCGGCTCCTACGTTGATGGCTAAGAATGCGCCCCCTATAGTCGTTGGGCGCTTCAGAGCCCACTCAATAGCCCGAGCCATATCCTGCACGTGAATAAGAGGACGCCATGGTGAACCATCACTCAAAATAGAGATGGTGCCGGCGGATACTGCTCCGGCTACAAAATCATTGACTACAAGATCAAGGCGCAGTCGGTCGCTCCAGCCACAAGCTGTAGCGAAGCGTAGGCAGGTAACGCAGAACGTCTCGTCGGCCAAGGGTTGCAAGTCTTGCTCGCTCATTACTTTGGAGCGGGCGTAGGCCGTAAGCGGATTCAAAGTTGAATCCTCTGTTTTTGCTCCTTCGCCTCCCGCACCATAGATGCTGCACGAGCTAGCGAATATAAACGAACGTACTCCAGCGGCCTTAGCGCGCTGCGCCAATCGAATACCAGCTGCATGGTTTACTTCTAGCGTTACGGCCTCGTACGTTTGCCCCATTGGGTCGTTGCTGATAGCCGACAGGTGCACAATAGCATCTACCCCTTGCAGCAAGGTATCAGGTAAATGACGTACGTCACCGAAAATTTGGCGGTCTAATCGGGTTTCTGGGAGGCGGCCTGCACCGGTGAGCGAATGCGCGAAATAACCCATATCATAGCCAATAAGCTCGGCTTGGGGAAATTCTTGCCGTAGACGCGCAACTACACCGGGCCCTACATAGCCCATGTTACCAGTAATAAGAATGCGATTCATTGAAGAGTAAGCTAAAAGCGAAATAGATGTTCTGCTAGTGTGGCAGCAGATAATTAGAAGAAAAAGGGCAGTAGGTTGCTATAACTAGTTAGTTACGAGAGTATTTGCGCTAGGTATCGAGACACTAGCCGACTGAGTTGCTGGAGCTAGCGGGGTACGTGCATCATTCCATACTTTCCAAGGAGCATTGCCAGCCAGCCATAGACCCTCTAGCATGTTCCGGTCGCGTAATGTGTCCATCGGCTGCCAGAAACCAGCATGGCGGAAGGCACTCAGACGGCCCTCTGCTGCTAGTTGTTCGAGAGGGCCTTTCTCCCACACTGTATCATCATCGTGAATATAATCTAAAACACTCGGCTCCAACACGAAGAAGCCCCCATTGATCCAAGGCGTTTCTCCGCCCATAGGCTTCTCGGTAAAGTCGTGAACTGAAGACGAGGAGTCACTTAAATTAAATACACCAAAGCGGCCTGGCTGGCGAACGGCCGTTAAAGTGGCCAGTGCGCCTTCTTCGTGGTGGTGTTTGATAGAAGCCGCGATATCAACGTCGCCTACACCGTCGCCATATGTGAGGCAAAACGTGCTGTCGCCGATGTACTCGCGCACCCGGCGCAGGCGGCCGCCAGTCATCGTTTCTTGGCCAGTATCCACTAATGTTACTGTCCAAGGCTCGGCGTGGGCTCGATGCACGTGCATTTCATTGCGGTCCATGCGAAACGTAACGTCAGCATTGTGCAAGAAATAGTCGGCGAAATACTGCTTTATAAGATGCCCTTTGAAGCCACAGCAAATCACGAAATCCGTAATACCATGGTGAGCATAAATTTTCATGATGTGCCACAAAATCGGTCGGCCGCCGATTTCCACCATGGGTTTGGGCCGTACGGCACTCTCTTCGCTGATTCGAGTGCCGTAGCCACCCGCTAAGATTACTGCTTTCATTATGTTGTAGTAAATAAGTTAAGTGTGGAGTGAGATGCGGAGCGTGTTAAGTAGGGTAAAATTTAGTAAAACTCTTAAGAAAGATAAAGGCCATTAACTCTTAGGGCGCTGAAAATTACCAAGATCTTATAAACTTTCAAACATTTTCCATCAGATTTTCTATAATTATTACTCCTATATTTATAACATCTAAGATATGTCTTATTTATGGTATTTACATATTAGTGTAGGTACAATAATGTTAGCGCTTTATAAGATTTCGACGTAGGTTCAAATTTGTTCTAGTCCAACTTGCCACTTTAAGCGCTAACAAGAGGACTAGCTATAAGGAGGGGGATGTATTTACGTGAAAGACTAGAAAGCTGATTTGATAGCATGAATTTGTTTGTGTCACAATGGCAGCAAGAACAGCTTTGGCAAACTCCTTGCCACCAACTTTCATTATCTGGTTTAAAACAAAGTGAAAAACCCATTCCGACGAATCTTTAATAAAATGGCTGACGATATCAACGTACCCCAGGACGACAATTTGGCGGAAGATCCAGAGCAAGTGACTGGCGAAATGACCAACAATGAAGCGTCCGTTTTGACGGAGGAGGAAGGTACTGCGAAAGCAGATGGAACCAAGCCTGATGCTGAGTTAACTGAACTTAAGGATAAGTACTTGCGTTTGGCAGCCGAGTTCGAAAACTACAAGCGTCGCACCACAAAAGAACGTGCCGACTTGTTTAAAACTGCCAATCAGGAATTGATGGTGGCTTTGCTGCCGGCTCTTGACGATTTCGACCGGGCCCGCAATTTTACTAAGGACACCGAAGACGCTACTGTTGTGCGTGATAGCATCGACATTATATATAATAAGCTCCAGAAAACCCTAAACCAGAAAGGACTTGCTCCTATGGAGGTAAAGGGTAGTGCGTTTGATCCAGATTTACATGAGGCCATCACGCAGATTCCGGCCCCGTCGGAGGAACTGAAAGGCAAAATCGTGGATGAGGTTGAACGTGGTTACTATTTAGGCGACAAAGTGATCCGCCACGCGAAAGTGGTATTGGGCCAGTAATTACCTGGTAATCGATATCGGGTGCTAGGTGGTACAAGAACGCAACCACTGCCTTAAGCAAGCATAGTACCTGGTATCCAATACCACTACCTACTACGAGACATGGCAACGAAGCGAGATTATTACGAGGTATTGGGCGTAGCTAAAAATGCTGCCGGGGATGAAATCAAGAAGGCTTACCGTAAAGTAGCCATCAAATATCACCCCGATAAAAATCCCGATGACCCGTCGGCGGAAGACAAGTTCAAGGAAGCTGCTGAAGCTTACGAGGTGCTGTCGGATCAGAATAAGCGTGCCCGTTACGACCAGTATGGTCATCAGGGCGTGGGCGGCAACGGCGGCGGCCCAAGCATGGAGGATATCTTCAGCCACTTCGGCGACATATTCGGTGGCGGTGGTCAGGGGGGCTTCGAGGGCTTCTTTGGCGGCGGTGGCCGTGGGCAGCAAGGACGCCGGGTGCGTAAAGGCTCGAACCTGCGTATCAAGCTGAAGCTAGATCTAGAAGAAGTAGCCAATGGCGTTGAGAAGAAGATCAAGGTGAAGCGCTACGTGGCGTGCACCACCTGCTCTGGTACTGGCGCCAAAAACGGCACCGACCTCAAAACTTGTGGCACGTGCCAGGGGCAGGGGCAGGTGAAGCGTGTAGTGAACACCATGCTCGGCCAAATGGTGAGTGCTTCTACTTGCCCTACTTGCGACGGTGAAGGCAAAGTAGTAACCAGCAAGTGCGACGTTTGCCAAGGAGAAGGTCGGCAATTGCACGAGGAGGTTATTCCGATCAACATTCCGGCCGGTGTTGCGGAAGGCATGCAGCTAAGCATGAACGGCAAAGGCAACTACCCCGAGCGGGGTGGCGTGCCCGGCGACTTGCTCATCCAAATTGAGGAAGAGCCGCACGAGCAACTCAAGCGCGACGGCAACAACATTATGTTCGAGCAGTATATCTCGTTTGTGGATGCCGCACTTGGTGCTAGCATTGAGGTGCCAACTATTGAAGGTAAGGTGAAAATCAAGGTAGACCCAGGCACGCAACCAGGCAAAATCCTGCGCCTGCGCGGCAAAGGCATTAAGGACCTCAACGGTTATGGCCGCGGTGACCAGTTGATTCACCTCAGCGTCTGGACGCCTAAGAATGTAACTGGCGAAGAGCGGGAATTGCTGGAGAAGCTACGCAACGCGCAGAACTTCACACCAAATCCTGGGAAAAATGACAAAGGCTTTTTCGAGAAAGTGAAGGAGTACTTCCAGTAGATAAAGAACCTGAATAGATTTCACTGATTGTAGAAAAGCCCGCTTGGCAATATGCCAAGCGGGCTTTTTTTATGCTGATTGTTAACTGCGAGACCCGGAATAATACGGGCTACTGCTTCACCACACGTTTCGCAATAGTGCCTTCAGTGGTGTGCAGGCGAATAGTGTAGACGCCCGCTGGTAAAGCGCCTAAATTCACTTCTTGCTTGATAGTGCCTTGCTGTGAGCGCAGTGCCATTGTGGTTACTACCTGACCAACCGTGTTCAGTACTTCGGCTTGCACAGTGCCGTGCTCACGCAAACCCGATACGGTGATAGTAGTTGAACTCAAAGTTGGGTTTGGAGCCAACGAAGCAGTTGCTTCCAATCCGGTGGCTTTGCGGTTGCTTAGCGTGAGGAAGTTGCCGTAGGTGTCAACCGAATAGTTTTCGTATCGATTCGTGGTAGTACTATAGTCTTGCTCTACGGCCCGCCGCACCTGATTGGTTGCAGTGTACGAGAACAGATAGCGGTAGCCGTACTCAGTCACCCAAGTATTAGTGACCCATTCTTCGTCTTGATATAAGGTTTCGTTGCCGAAGTTATCAAAGGTGTTGGTGCTGCGAAACGCATTGACCCAGGTATTAGGAGCAACAAGATCTTCCGCAATTAAAATGTAACTACCATTCGGTTGAAAAGTGAAAGTAGAACGCGAATCTTCTCCCCAAGTGCTGGTAGGCCTATTCCATTCCTGTTCTTCAAGGTAAGAGGGCTGCAACTTTGCCCAGTCGTACCAAGTGATATTGCGAATACGGTACTCATTTATATAAGCCCCATTTCTCCAAGCTTCATTTACAATATCAGTCCATTGGTTGCTGGCATTAACAGTAAAGGTTTGACGACCATCCTGCTCCCAAGTGTTGGAATCAACATTATAATTCTCATAAACCTGACTGATAAGTACACCAGCCGGATTGTAGGTAGTAGTAGTGCGGTACCCAGTATCTATCGTCCAGGCGTTGTTTTCCCACACCTGATAGTAATATAAGGTCTCATAACCTTGCGCGTCGTACGTAACCTGCTCGCGGTTGTCATTGACGTATGCTGTCCCGTTCCATTGCTGATAGACATGTTCAGTTACTTGGTTTTGCCCGTTGTAGCTAAGTATCTCTTTGTGCAGTGGTACGCTAGTGGCGGAGTCAGTTTCTATAATTTGAGTGGGATTTCCCTTCACATCATAGGTGTAGACACTGACTGTGCCGTTGTTCCAAGTGTTGGTTTGATCATCCCACCGGTGCCGCACATTACGGCCGGGCACAACTACTGTTGAATTAACGTTGCGAGCGGCATGGCCAGCATCGTGACTTGCTCGTTTGGAAGCAGAGTGGTGTTCGTGGCCAAATTGAAGCTTGGGTAGATGAGCAGGCCGCTGCCCTTGTGCAAAGGTGCTGATAGCCACCATCTGTAAAGTAGTGGTAAGTACAATGCGTAATAAGTGTTTCATATAAGTATGAGAAATGTTGAAGTTTAAAATTATAAATAAATAGTGGTAGAGATGCATGCAAAATATAGAATTCGAGTAGTATAAAACGCATAATGAATGCGGCTTGTACTAGCTTAAAGCTTGATGTTACTTGCTGAACGTAGCTTCATGATCTGAAGTAAGATTGTTTTGTAAGCAAAATCATTTATAATTATACTTATACAAGAACAGTATGTATAATATTGCATTTTATAAAATAAAGTGGTGCTGCTTGTAATGCCGTGGCTGGGCTATCGATATATGTTGTGAAACTGTTGCCTGCATGGACCCCGCCGCGCCCTCTACCGATTTTGTTGCCGTCGTCAATGAGTACCAGCCGTTGCTACGGCGGGTGTGCCGCTTGTATTGTGCAAATGCCGATGATCGGCAGGACTTGTTTCAGGAAGTGGTGCTGCAACTCTGGCGGGCCTGGCCGAACTACGTGCCGCGAGTTGGCGCCAAGCTCAGTACCTGGCTCTACCGTATCGCGCTGAATGTGGCCATTAGCAACTTGCGGCAGCGTACCCGTCGGCCGCAGCCGGCTGGCTTAGAAGGAGAGGCGGTGCATTTAACACAAGCTACCGAGCCCGCTGGCTACGAGCCCGAGGAAATGGCGGCCCTGTATCGGGCCATCAATCGGCTGTCGGAAGTAGACAAGGCTTTCGTGTTGCTCTACCTGGAAGAACGCACCTACGAAGAAATGGCCGAAATTCTCGGTATCACTCAGAATAATGTGCGCGTGAAAATGCACCGCGTGCAAGACAAGCTTCGCCAATTGCTTACCCAACCTGCCTAATGGAACTTGATGACCTCCGCCGCCAGTGGCAGCAGTCCACGCCGACTGAAGCGCCATCTGTTTTTGATGCTACTGCTGTGGCCCGGCTGCTAGCCCGGGGCTCTAGGGCCCCAGTAGCCAAGATGCGCCGCAATGCTTGGGTTGAAATTGGGGTAGTGGTAGTATGCTTAGCTGGCTGCGTTGCCGCGGCCGCCATGGGGCAGGATCCCTATTATCTTGCCATGGTGGCTTGGCTCGGGCTTGTCTGCTTGCTCAGCGGTTTCTATTTCCGCCGCAAGCTCACGTTGCTGCGTAGCCTTGGCGACGCCAGCGGCGGGGCGGTGCGCGAGTACGCGGGGCAACAGCTACACCGGCTGCGCAGCTTGGTGCAGCTCTACTACTCGGCCACAATGTGGTCGGTGCCCATGTCGCTTGGTATTACTATGCTATTCCTGGGCGGACGCATCGCGCAGCAGTTCACGGGGCAAAAATTACTTTTTAGTCTGGGTGTGCTCGGCTTGGTCTGCGGTGTGGTGGGTGCCCTGACGTATTGGGGTATGAGCAGGTTTACCAGGTGGTACTTGCAGCGCCTCTACGGTCAGCACCTCGACCGGCTGGAAAGTCTCTTGCAGGAATTAGAGGACTGAAGAGGCCGCTTAACGCATTTCGAGTGTCGGAAGCATAGTAAAACCCCTACATTTAAAGTTCACATCTTATACTCCCTTCTCCAGCCGTGCAACCCATTCTACAAGCTATTGATGTGCACAAGGCCTACGCCGCGCACGTCGCCCTCGATGGCGTTAGCCTCGACATTCCGGAGCGCAGCATCTTCGGGCTACTCGGTCCCAACGGGGCCGGCAAAACTTCGCTGATTCGCATTATCACCCAGATTACGGGCGCTGATTCCGGCGAAATCCGCGTTCGGGGCGAAAAGCTCAATCCTCGGCACATCGGCCAAATCGGCTACTTGCCAGAAGAGCGGGGACTGTACAAGAAGATGCGAGTAGGAGAGCAGCTTCTGTACCTAGCGCAGCTCCGGGGCCTCTCCAAAGCCGACGCCACCCAGCGCATCAAAAGCTGGATTGATCGGCTGGATTTGCGGCCCTGGGTAAGCAAAAATGTGGAAGACCTTAGCAAAGGCATGCAGCAAAAGGTGCAGTTCATTGCCACCGTGCTTCACGAGCCCAGCATCGTTATTCTCGATGAGCCGTTTTCCGGCTTCGACCCTATCAATGCCAACCTCATTAAAGACGAAATTCTGGAGTTGCGTGAGCGGGGCGCCACCATCATCTTCAGTACCCACCGCATGGAATCGGTGGAGGAGTTGTGCGACAACATTGCCTTGATAAACCGCTCGCGCAAGGTGCTCGATGGCTCGGTCCGCGACATCAAAAACACCTTCAAAACCCAAACCTACGTGGTGGAAGGGCGCGGCCGCCTCATGGTAACGCACCCCGATTTCGAGGTGCTCGAGCACAAGGAGCGTGAGAACGGCCACTTCTACGACCGCATAAAGCTGCACGCCAATACCACCCCCAACGACCTGCTGCGCTACCTCATCAACAACGTGGAGGTACACGCTTTTCGAGAGCAGATTCCGAGCATCAACGACATTTTCATTCGGCGGGTGCAGGAAACCATGCCTGAGAGCTTAGTGGAAACGGTTCCGGTATAGAGCATTCCCTTCTTGTTCAAGTTGATTTCAACGATTACACGCTAGTACTCATGGATAAAATATGGTTGATTCTGCAGCGCGAATACCTGACGCGGGTGCGGAAAAAAAGCTTCCTGATCATGTCATTGCTGACGCCGCTGCTGCTGGCGGGTACTACGGTAGGCATCGCCAAGCTGTCGGGCTCTTCGGATACCGATGTGGTAGCCGTCCGCGACGAGAGCGGGCAACGCCTGTTGCAGCAACTCGCCGCCACCGACGACGTGCGGTTTGTACCCGCCACGGGTAACTCGCTATCGGAAGCCACAACGGCTTTCAAAAAAGCGAAGCCCAAGCAAAACGCGCTGCTTTATTTCCCGCCTAGCTTTTCGATGGACAACACCAGCGGCGTGCAACTATTAGCCGACGGCAACGTGAGCCTGAAGCGCCAAAGCACAATTAAGAAGGCAGTAAACAAAGCCGTGGGAGAATTGAAAATGAGCCGCTCCGGCCTCAATCAAACCACCATCGATAACCTAAAGGCCAATGTGGAAATGGATGCTGTGGATTTGACGCAGCAGGGAGGACGCAAAAACAATGTGGGAGCCACCACTGGGGCTGCTTACATCCTCTCTATTCTGGTGTATATGTTTATTTTCATCTACGGGGTGCAGGTGATGCGCGGCGTGAGCGAAGAGAAATCCAGCCGAATTATGGAGGTGATGCTGTCTTCGGTGAAGCCGTTTCAGCTGATGATGGGCAAGATTCTGGGCATTGCGGCGGTGATATTCACGCAGTTCGCTTTGTGGATAGTGTTATCGTGGGGCCTGACAACACTGGCGGCACCTTTGCTCAAAGACTCGATTCGCAAGTCGCCGCCCGCGGCCGCGGCAACCGGAATTCAGGAAGCAACTGCGGCTCGTAACGCCGGGGCTACCGCTACGCTCGATGCTGGGCCAACTGAAGCACCCACTGCCGCCGTAGCCAGCAGCCCCTGGAGCATCCTCGATGGTCTGCCGGTTGCTACTATCATTGGGGGTTTCCTGTTCTTCTTCTTGGGGGGCTACTTGCTTTACTCGTCGATGTTCGCGGCCATTGGCGCCGCAGTTGACGACCAGACGGATGCGCAGCAATTCATGTTTCCGGTTACTATTCCGCTGATTTTAAGTTATATCGTCAGCATCAACGTAATTATCAATGGGGACCCGAACGGCCCGCTAGCTTTCTGGCTGTCGATGATTCCGTTCACTTCGCCTATTGCCATGGTCATGCGCTTGCCTTTCGGGGTGCCGTTCTGGCAACTCTTGCTGTCGGCCGCCTTGCTGGTTGGAGGCTTCGTGTTTACCACTTGGGTGGCCAGCCGCATCTACCGCGTCGGGGTGCTGATGTACGGCAAGAAGGTAAACTACCGCGAATTGTCGCGCTGGATGTTTTATAAAGGATAAGGCAGGTTTCGTGTAATACGAAAACCGAAACAAACGCAAAGCCCCGGTACCATTGGTGCCGGGGCTTTCGTTGTGTATAGCCCGGCCTGTTTGATAACATTTCCGGCAGTCGGCGGGTATCTTCGTGTATGTGCGCACAACCCCGAGTTCAACAGTTTCTGCGGCCACTTGCCATCTGGCTGGTTGTTTTCCTTTCCAGCTTCGTTGCTGCCGATAAGCCCGCTTACCGCCTTTTCACTGCCGCTGGCAAAGCCGCTGACTACGACAAGATGCTGAGGGAGCTTGCGCAGGCCGATGTGGTGTTCTTCGGCGAGCAGCACAACGACCCGATGGGGCACTGGCTGGAGCTGCAACTCACCAAAGACTTGGCCCGCCTCAAACAAGGGCAGTTCGTGCTGGGCATGGAGATGCTAGAGCGCGACGTGCAGCCCCTGGTCGATCAGTATACTACCAACGAGCTAGACGACAAGGCGTTCGAGGAACAAAGCCGCCCCTGGCCCAATTACAGCACCGATTATAAGCCGCTGCTGCAACTAGCAAAGCAGCAGAAATTCAGAGTGGTCGGTACCAACGTGCCGCGCCGCTACGCCTCTCAAGTGGCCAAAGGCAGCCTGATAGCCCTCAATGAGCTGCCCGCCGAGGAAAAAGCCTGGATGGCACCGTTGCCCATCACCGTCGATTATGAGCTGCCCGGTTACAAAAACATGGCGAAGATGTTTGGGGGCGACGCGGCCCACGCCGCCGGGGTGCAGAACATCATTCAGGCGCAGGCCTTGAAAGACGCTACCATGGCCCACTTCCTCGCCCAGGCCCGCGCCGAAGGCCAGCTGCTGCTCCACCTCAACGGCAGCTACCACTCCGACAACCACGACGGCATTATCGCCTACTTGCGTCAAACCAATCCCAAGCTGAAGGTGCTCACCATTAGCACCGTTTCGCAGGAGCAGCTAAGCAAGTTGGACGAGGAGAACAAGCAGAAAGCGGATTTTGTGTTGGTGATACCTGCCGACATGACCAAAACGTATTAACCAGGTAGTACTAGCCTGCCACTTCTTTGGTGGAGAGTCCGGTAACTTACTGCGCTTCTACAACAAGCTTCAGCGACTTTCCCGAGAGCCGGCACTAGAACAGTCTGCCAACCTTAATGTCAGCACAAGCTCTATAGCCCATGCAACCCATACTTTCAACTCAGAACCACACCGCACTCTTTAACAACCAAGCCCTGCAACGCCTCTGCAAAGCGCTGGCCGTACTCGATGCTATCAACTCGCCCGAGGCCGAATACCGCTACCATTCCTACGATGCAAAATGGGATAAGGGAGAGGAGTTCTTTGAAATGAACGACGGAGAAGGCGACCAAATGGTGGTGCTGTTCCGAAAAGAAGGCTGCGTGATAAACGGGTATGCCGACGGCCTGGAACAGCCCGACAAAGCCCGGGTAACGCGCGGACTCCCCGAGGTATTCGATGAATTTATGTTTGGTGAGCCAGTAAATTCTATCGGTACCACGTTCTGTCTCTGGTACACCCCACGCTATGGCTGGCAAACCGGCCCTCTCGAAAACGAAGAAGATGGCTCCGAAGATTTGCTCTACATCTTCGACGGACAGCCGCAGACCTATGTGGAGTGGGCCAGCGAGTACTTCGATGAAGACGAAACCAAGCAAACCATGGACCTTGCTACGGTTTCCCAAATCTACCAAGGCGAAACGCTGACGAAAGCCATAGTGCTGGCCATCGTGGACAAAATAGACGACTGGCTACAACTAGAAACCGACCTGCAAGAAATCGACTACCCCTACGATTTCAGCTAGCCTGGGTAGCGGGCAACGGGTGCAACGCCGCCAGCCAACAGTTCTCGCGCCTATTCAGCCATGCACTTCCGCGAAGCACAACTCACCGACATTCCGGCCTTATTTGACGTTCGGTACTCCGTGACCGAAAACGTGCTCCGCAACCGAGCACTCGTCACCGTGGCGGATACCGAGGATTACCTTACCCGCCGGGGCAAAGGCTGGGTTTGTGAAGTAGACAACCGAATAGTCGGTTTTGGAATTACCGATTTGCTAGACCACAGCATCTGGGCCCTGTTCCTGCGCCCCGAATACGTTGGCCACGGTATTGGGAAGCGTCTGCACCGCCTGCTGCTGGACTGGTACTTTGCCCAGACGTTGGAAACGATATGGCTAAGCACGGGCCCCGGCACCCGCGCCGAGGAATTTTACAGGCGCCAAGGATGGCGAGAGTCCGGCCGGACGGCCAACGGTGAGGTGCGCTTTGAAATGACCAAAGAGGAGTGGCAGAACCAGTCTACTCGTTTCAGCTAACCGCTATTGTGCAACAGCTATGCGCGTCTTTCATTGGAACTTCCTGCTACTGCTGATTTTTCTCACGCACCAAGCGGTTGCGCAGCAGCCCGCTTTCACTGTAGTTCCGCTTGGAGTGAAAGGTGGCCTCAACGAAGGCAACCTCTCGGCGTATCTGGTAGCTCCGGCCGGCACCACTTCCTACGTTTGCCTCGACGCGGGCAGTCTGCACCAAGGCATAGCAAAAGCTATTGCCAACAAGGTGTTTTCAGTGGAAGCCGATACGGTCTTGCGCCGCTACATCAAAGGCTATCTAATCTCACACGCCCACCTCGACCATGTAGCCGGCCTACTGCTTAATGCGCCCGACGATGCTCCCAAGCCTATTTACGCGCTGCCAGCGTGCATAGCAGCACTGCAAACCAGCTATTTCAACTGGCAGGCTTGGCCGAACTTTGGCAACGAAGGCAGCCAGCCAGCACTGCAAAAATATCAGTATCAGCGCCTAGTGCCGCGGCAAGAAACCGCCATCGAACGTACTCCCATGAGCGTGCAATGCTTCCCGTTGAGCCATGGCTCTTCTTACCAAAGCGCTGCCTTCTTGCTCAGGAGTCAGGAAACGTATCTGCTGTATTTGGGTGATACGGGAGCCGACGAGTTAGAGAAATCCCACCACTTACTTGACCTGTGGCACGCCATTCAGCCGCTGGTGGTTGCCGGCAAGCTCAAAGCCATTTTCATCGAGGCCTCCTACCCAAACGAGCAACCCGAAAACCAGCTATTCGGTCACTTGACGCCTGCCCGCCTAATGCAGGAGCTAACCGTACTTAGCCAATTAACAGGTACCAAAGCCTTGCGCGGTTTGCCAGTTGTGGTCACGCACGTGAAACCTACAGCAGCCAATGAAGCCGCCATCAAAAGACAGCTAAAGGAAGGCAATAAGCTTGGAGTGAAGTTGCTATTCCCGGAGCAGGGGCAGCGGCTGAAGTTCTGAGTGTAACAACCGCCTGCTTACATGATTTTAGTATACTAAAATTTCGAGCCCCGAAAAGGTTGAGATCTTACTGTTGATAGTACCCAGAACCAGCTACTGCCCCGGCGAATACGTCTTTTCCGCGTGCTTCTTCACATCCTCGGGATAGAAGAGTATGTCTTTGAAGTTCTCTTCCGCATACAAAGCGGCTTGGTCGGTGAAGTGGGGGGAAGAGGGCTGGTTGTTGTTGCCGCCGGCCAGTACGGAGCGGGCTTTGAGGCGCGGGCCAAACTCCACCACTGCAATAAAGCTGTTGCCGACGTAGCCGTAGCGCTTTTTGGTTCCCGGATACGTGCGTGACCCGAAAGCGGCCAACGAGCCCCAAGCCGAAGACGTGAAAGCAACCGGCAAGCTGGGCTTTTGGTCGTCGTAGGTTTCCTGGATGTTGCCGGTGAGGCGCTGGAAGCGGTTGACTTCGCCCCAGGGCATCTTCCAAGTGCCAAAATCCTTGGTCAGCTCGTCGAGCGTTTCTTGCAGCGCCGCTACCTTTTCCTGCGGAGTGGTTTTGGCGATGGTAAAAGCCAAGAGACTGATGTAGTCGAGGCGCTGCTCGGGGGCTACGCGGGTACGGGCGAGGCGCTGGATTTTCTCGCCCCAGTAGATGGCTATTGTTTGCGCTACCGAAGCCTTGTTATAGCGCTTGTCCCAGGTACGCAGCAACTTCATAGCCTCCACCACTTCTCCTTCCGGCGGGTTTGTGCCATCGGCCACAAACTGAAAATCTTTCGATAAGGCCGGAATCAACTCCTCGAAAGCGGCCAGATACGGGTCTTTTGCCGCAGCAATCAGCGTATCGAGCGTGAAAACAGCTTTCCCACTCAGCACGCGCACCGCATTGATGCCGCGGTAGTTTTCGGCATCGGGGGCCATGTAGGTTGGGTATTTCTGCTTGGCTGGGCTACTCGGGCCGGACACCGTGAACGGCGTGGAGTTGCAATTCTGAATCCAGCCACTGGCCGGGTTCATTACTTGTACTAGCTCTTCTACTTTATGCAAGCCCTTCCACTCGGTTTTGGGGTTGCTGCCGTCTACGGGTTGGCTCCAATCAAACTGCGGGTCGCGCTTGGGCATGAAGTTGCCGTGCCAGTAGGCAATAGTACCCTTACTGTCGGCAAACACGGTGTTGTTGGAGGCGTTGCCGTTTAGCTTCATCACTTCTTTGAAGCTGGCGTAGTCACTGGCTTTGGTGCGCAGATACGACTGCTCCAGCGCCTCCAGCGGCGTATCCATCATGCGCACCGTTACCCACTTGTTGTCGGCTTGCTGGCCCACCACGGGGCCGTGGTGAGTACGGTAGGTAATGAATTCTTTGCGTGCCATCTTGCCGTCCTTCTTGTAGGGAATCGATACGGTAGCCACCTGCACGGGTCGTTCCTTAGCGCCGTAGCGGTAGTAGAATTTGCCGTCTTTCTTTACTATCGTCTCCAAATACTCGTCCATAGAGTCGGCGTTGCTGGAGGTGTGCATCCAGCCGCAGTTCGGGTTGAAGCCTTGGTACACGAAAAATTGCCCCCACGTCACGGCCCCATAGGCATTCAGGCCGGCTTCGCTGGTGACTTGCACCTCGGGCCGGAAATAGAACGAAGTGTGCGGATTGATGAGCAGCAGCGCGTGGCCGCTGGCGCTTTTGGCCGGCGCCACCGCGAAGCCATTCGAGCCCACTGGCTCTCGGTCCAGCTTCTCTAAATCATTGCGCAGCCATGAGGACGACTTTTTCTGGCTGTAAAACGCCTTCAGCCGGTCCACGGATACCACGCTGATGTTGCCGCCAATGCTGCCTTCGCTGAACATCAGGGGCATCCATGGCTGAAACCGGCGCAGCAGCTTGGGCTGCACCGTGGGGTGGGTGTGGAGGTAGTAGTTGGTGCCGTCGGCAAAGGCATTCAGCAACTGCTTCATCCAGGCGGGGCTCTTCTGATAAATGGCAATAGCCTGGGTGCTATCCATAAACAGGCGGGCGCGCAGGTCGTCGTAAATGGCGGCCTCGCCCTGCACTTCGGCCAGTCGGCCAATGGAGGTGATGTAGTTGTCTTCGACCCGGGCAAAATCATCTTCGCACTGTGCGTAAAGCAAGCCAAAGACGGCGTCGGCATCCGTCTTGCCGTAGATGTGCGGCACACCCCAGTTATCGCGCACAATAGTTACTTGCTTGGCTTGCTGCTGCCAGCGGGCTGTTTCAGCGGAAGTAAAGACTTGGCCCTGTGCCTCGAAGGCAAACAAAAAGATACCGAGAGCAATGAAGTAGCGCATCAGGCAAATGGGTAGAAAGAGAAGGAAAGCTTAGCTAGGTCACCCAAACAATGAAACGCTAACTTACCAGCAATATCCTTTATCCCCTCAACACCAAAGGCAGAATGGTCGAAGTAACCGTAGAAGGCAATAACGCCGTGTTTGAAGTCAAAGGGATGCACAAGCTATGGGCCTTCAAAAGCCAGATCCAGATTCCGATGGAGCATATCCGTAGTGCCCGCCAAGATGCAGAATCGCTAAAAGGTTGGTGGCATGGCTTTAAAGCGCCCGGCACGCATATCCCAGGTTTAATAACCGCAGGTACTTTCTATCAGCACGACAAACGTGTCTTTTGGGATGTGCATAAGCTCGAAAGGGCCGTCATTATCGAGCTAGAGCATAGTGAATACAACCAACTGATTGTGGAAGTGGAAGATCCTGCGGCCGTACTAGCGCTGCTAGCAGGAAAGTAAGCGCTTCTACACGGGGTAAAAGCAACGAGCCCTGACCGTTAAGCCAGGGCTCATTGCTTTTATAGATGATACCGACCTAAATCAGTTACCTGTGAAAGTCGTGTTTACGCCGAGAACGACGAGCCGCAGCCGCAAGTGCTTTTAGCTTGGGGATTGTTGAAGACGAAACCACGGGCGTTGAGACCATCCTGGAAGTCGACTTCCATGCCCATTACGTACATGGCGTGTTTTTTATCCATGATGAGCAGTACGCCATCAAGGTCGAAGATTTCGTCTTGCTCCTTGGCTTTGTCGAAGCCGAGCAGGTAGCTCATGCCCGAGCAGCCACCGCCCTGTACGCCTACGCGCAGGCCGTACTCAGTTGGCACATTCTTCTCGCGCAGAATAATACGAACCTCTTCCAAAGCGCGGGGCGTGAGGTTGATAGGAGCAAGCTTAGCAACGGCGGTAGCCATAGTATGTTCGTGTTTGGGGAAGTATGTCAGCAAAGATACGAAGTTGAGTAGTATTGCATGGACAAGCTTCCCGAAATACTACTACCCCCAATAGGGTCTTCAATAGCAACAACAACGTAGCCGCGCCCACGGTTCACGATGTATCTTTGCGCGGCCGAAAACTTGGTGGGACGTGTTGACGCATGGCTTTGACGCCGATTAACTCTTTCGAGATTTAACAATACGCCACGCCCCGACGTAATTTCCATCGGCCGGCATTCGCGCTACCTTCTGGTTTCTACCAACTCCTAATGAATACCACTGCTTACCTCTTCGACTTACTGAAAATTATTCTGCCAGCGCTCATTGTGGCCGGCTCCATTTTTTATCTGATCCAGCAATACTTAGAGAAAGAGCAACAGCGGCGCCTGATCGAACTACGGCTCGAAGCAACCAAAACCACGTTGCCCTTGCGTTTGCAGGCGCTGGAGCGGGTCACGCTGCTACTAGAGCGCATTACGCCCAACAACATCCTGATTCGCTTGGGCAGTGCCGGCCAAACCGCGCCCGACTATTATCGGCTTCTGCTCCAGGAAATCCGCGCTGAATACGAACACAACCTTTCGCAGCAGCTTTACATGAGCCCCGATACGTGGGCCGAGGTCAAGGGTGCCAAAGAGCACATCCTCACCGTCATCAACAAGTCGTACCAGATGCTACCGCAGCCGCAGCAGGCTCGCGGTACTGAACTAGCCAAACGGGTGCTTGAAAACCTGATAAACGAGGAGGTTGATCCGACGGAACGCGCTTTGCAAGCGGTGAAGCGCGAAGCGGCAGGCTTGTTTTAGCGCTTTAGCTGCTATGCTAACTGGGCTCTGTATTTAAACTCAACTTATGATCAAATCACGTATTGCCGTGGATATGGACGAGGTAATTGCCGATTCCATCGCCCGGTTTCAGGAATGGTATGGGACAGACTTCGAGCTCATCATAACGCGGGAGCAGCTGCACGGCAAAAAGATGCGTGATATCGTAGCCCCCGAGCACCGGCCGGCCCTCCGCGAATACCCCAACCGGCCCGGCTTCTTCAAGGACCTCCCTATCATTGCCGACAGCCAGCGCGTACTGCGCGAAATAGCCCAGCGTCACGAGTTGTTCATTGCTACGGCCGCCATGGAGTTTCCCAACTCTTTTGTCGATAAGTACAACTGGCTCAAGCAGCACTTCGACTTCATTCCCTGGCGCAACATCGTGTTCTGCGGCGACAAGAGCATCATCAATGCCGATTACCTCATCGACGATAATGCCTTCAACTTCGACGGCTTTCGCGGCGAAGGTCTTTTGTTCGATGCGCCGCACAACGCCCACGAAACTCGCTACCGGCGCGTACATAACTGGCAGGAAATAGCGGGGTTATTTCTATAGTTGGCAATCGAGGCTAAAAGTTCGCGCGCCACTTCTACTCTAACTGAGGGTAAAAGTGGCGCGCGAACTTTTAATTGAGCAGCTACTAATTTCCAGCAACTTCTTGCTTACACTACTGCCAACTGCGCATCGATAGCCCGTTGGTAGCAGGCTTCATAGTGAGGTACTATCTTATCGGTTGCAAAGGTCTCGGCGTGGGCGCGGGCGGCGGCTTTGAAACGAGGGAGATTTTCGTCCTCCAGTACGTACAACGCGTTTTTTACCATATCGGCGATGTCGCCCACGTTGCTAACCATACCGGTTATGCCGTGCTCGTTCAACTCGGGAATGCCGCCAGCATTGGTGCTGATGACAGGTACTTCGCAGGACATAGCTTCCAAAGCGGCTAGGCCGAAACTTTCTTTTTCGGAGGGCATCAAGAACAAGTCAGACACGCTGAGTACTTCCTCTACAGCTTCGAGCTTGCCCAAGAAACGCACATCATGGCTAGATAAGCCTAAGTCGCGGCAAAGCTTTTCGATGCGCGGCCGGTCCGGGCCGTCGCCCACGAGCAGCAATTTGGCAGGCACCTGCTTGCGCACCCCATCGAAGATGCGTACCACGTCTTCCACTCGTTTCACCGAGCGAAAGTTGGAGGTATGAATAAGCAGCTTCTCCCCATCGGGAGCAATAGCCGCTTTGAAGTGTGATTTGTCTTGCTTCTTGAACCGGTCGAGGTTGATGAAGTTCGGTATCACCACTATATCCTTCTCGATGGCGAAATAAGCATACGTCTCCTTGCGCAAGTCCGCTGAAACCGCCGTCACGACATCTGACTGATTGATGCTGAACGTGACGACGGGCTCGTAGCTGGCATCTTTGCCTACCAACGTAATATCGGTGCCGTGCAGGGTAGTGATGACGGGTACTCGAATGCCTTTGGTAATTAGAATCTGCTTGGCCATGTAGGCCGCCGAGGCGTGCGGAATGGCGTAGTGCACATGCAGTACATCCAGCTTTTCATTCTGCACGATGTCCACCATTTTGCTGGCCAATGCCAACTCGTAGGGCGGAAATTGGAACAGCGGATACGGCGGAATATATACCTCGTGGTAGAACAGGTTCTCGTTGAAGAAGTCGAGGCGTACCGGTTGGCTATAGGTGATAAAATGCACGCGGTGACCCTTCAGGGCCAGCGCCTTACCGAGTTCAGTTGCCACGACGCCGGAGCCGCCGAAGGTGGGGTAACAAACGATACCTATGTTCATGAGAGAGGGAAATTCGTCGGGTCAGCGTGAACTGTCCTTCCGACGCAGGAGGAATCTGAGGTATTTCGTTTAAGCGTCTTCTCTCGGATTCCTCCTGCGTCGGAAGGACAGTTCGCGCGGCAAGGACAACAAAAAACAAAAAAGGCGGCAAGCCATCCCCATTGGATGCCTCACCGCCTATTGCAGGTCAGGGTAAATGCAGCGTCAAACAACAAATCATGATTTGAGCAGCGACTTGTAAATAACGTCGTGAATGCGGGTGCGGATGTTGTACTGACGCAGCTTATTGTTGCCCGCGTCGGGGTACACCCGATTGGAAAGAAAGATGTAGAGGATTTTGTTTTCGGGGTCCATCCAAACGCAGGTGCCTGTGAAACCGGTGTGGCCAAATGTGCTGGCAGGCGAGAGGTTGGAAGTAGGACCCTCGGGCTTGCTTGGGTCGCCATGGTCCCAGCCCAAGCCGTGCCGGTTGCCGGCCACTGTGCTGCGCGCAAACTCCGTTACCACCGGCGACTGAAAATAGCCGTGGCCACCATAGCGGCCGTTTTGCAGGTTCATCTGCATCAGAATAGCCAGGTCGTTGGCATTTGCAAACAAGCCGGCGTGGCCGCCCACCCCGCCAATCATGGCGGCGGTTTGGTCGTGGACGGTGCCTTGCAGCTGCGTACGGCGGAAATACGTGTCGTTTTCGGTGGGAGCAATGCACGACTGCGGAAACTTGGCCAGCGGGTTGTAGGTCATGGTGCCCAAACCCAACGGCTTATAGAAGTTCCGGTCCAGGAAGTTCTCAATCGGCTGATTCAGCAGCTTCTCCGCTACGCGCTTCAGGATGATAAAGCTCAAGTCGCTATACTCAACTGGGTATTTGCCTTTCACTTTCGGCAACAAGCTGGAGCGTTGCACCCAGGTCCACACCGAATCTTCGGCAGTCTGGACGCTGAATAGGGAAGGCGTTACTTCGTTCGGGAAGCCCGTGGCGCTGGTGCTGGCGTAGAAAGTAGGCTTCGGGCCGGTTTTGGTGATGGTCTTCTCCCAGGTCGGAATCCCCGCTTTCAAGCCCGCTTGGTGCAGCAGCACGTCGCGCACCGTCATATCCTTCTTGTTGGTTTGCTTTAGCTCGGGCAGATAGGATGCTACTTTGCTATCCAAGTTCAGCGTGCCCTGGTCTTTGAGGTGCATAATGGCCTGCAAGGTGCCCGCCACCTTGGTCACGGAAGCCAGGTCGTAGAGGGTGCTCGCACTTACCGGCTGCGACTTGTCGTAGGTGCAGTAACCATAGCTCTTATCGAACACCACGGCGCCGTTCTTGGCTACAAGCACCTGGCAGCCGGGGGCCGCCGCGTACGCAACAGTCTCCAGCGCAATGTTGTCGATTTGGGCTAGCACTTTTGAATCAAGGCCTTCGCTTTCGGGAGTGGCGTAGCGGAGGCGGCGCAAATCGAGGGTAGGCACTCCGGTACCTGCTTTCAGTTCCGGCGTCACCGTGACGGGCAGGTGACCTTTGGCGGGCAAAGCCCCAAACAGCACCTGTGGCACCACGAGTTGCGCCGGATAAGTGTCTTCGTAGCCGCAAACAAGAGTACGCGCACTGTCAAGATACTTCAGCGCGTAGGCATTGCCCATGGCTACCACCACCGTTTTTAAGTTCGGGTTGGCTTGCAGCTCTTTGATAAATTTCAGCGCCCCATCCCCGATACCGTAGTTATGGGTAGGGGTGTTGTTCATGTTGTGCAGCGTCACGACCACCGTATTGTAGGGCGCTAGGCGCGGCAGTAGGCGAGCAAACGTCGTGTCCGGGGCGTAGCGGTTGGCTACCGGATACACCGGGCCGCTCTGGTACTTACCCATAATCTCGCCTATCGTGCTGCCCGTACCCGCGCCAATCGTAACGGTGGCAACCCGCAGGGTGTCGAGGCGCAGGAAGGGGAGGAGGTTGTCTTCGTTCTTGACAACAGTAGTGGCATGCTCGAATATCTCCTGTGCCACCGCGCGGCTTTGCGGCCGGCTCAGGTTGGCCATTAGAGTAGGCACATTGATGGGTTGGAAACGGTTGAGGCCGGCCCAAAACTTGGCCCGCAGAATCTTGCGCACCCGCTGGTCTACGTCTTCCTGCGAAATGCTGCCGGCGGCAATAGCTTCCTTGATTTTGGTTAAGGCCACCGGCACATCTTCCGAGAAAAGCAGCACATCGTTGCCAGCCAGCAAAGCCAGGGCATCCAACTGGCCCGGTTTGTAGAGGTTCGACACGCTCTTCATATTGAGAGCATCCGTGAAAACCAACCCCTTGTAGCCCATCTTCTCCTTCAACAAGCCCGTAACAAGGTTGTGGGATACGGTGGCACTCACGGAACGTACCGTATCGAAAAGCGGCATGTACAGGTGCCCTACCATCACGCCCATCACGCCCGACTGGATGGCCTGCTGAAACGGGTACAAATCCACGTTGGTTAGGTGGGCCAGGTCGGAGTTGATAACGGGCAGCGCCACGTGCGAATCCACATCGGTGTCGCCGTGGCCGGGGAAGTGCTTCACGACGGCCATGATGCCGTGGTCCTGGAGGCCGCGCAAGTATTGCACGCCGCGCTTGGCTACCTGCTCTTTGTCTTCGCCGAACGAGCGGTTACCGATAACTGGGTTGTCGGGGTTGGAGTTGATATCCATCACCGGCGAGAAGCTGATGTGCACGCCCAGCGTCTTCATCTTCAGGGCAATTTCGCGGCCCATCTGGTACACGTACTGGTCGTCGTCCATGGCGCCGAGCGTCATTTGCTTGGCGAAGTGCATGCTCGAATCCAGGCGCATATCAAGCCCCCATTCGGCATCCAGCGAAATCAAAAGCGGAACCTTAGCGGCGGCTTGGTAGCGGTTGGTCAGGACGGCTTGTCGGCGCGGACCACCCTGCAAAAACATCAACCCGCCAATGTTCTGGTTGCGGATCAGGTTTTCGATGGACTGAGCGTGGCGCTTGTCTTTGTTGGAATAAGCGGCCACCATAAACAGCTGGCCCAGCCGCTGGTCGGGGGTGAGCGAGGTGAACACGCTGTCCACCCAGTTTTGCTCGGCTACTGACCGGGGCCGGGCGACATCGTCGTAGGGCACTGCCGATGTAATGAGTAGACCCGTCGCGGCCAAGAGCAACAGGAAGAGTCTAATCCGAAAATCCTTGAGCATCGGCTCCCGTGGTAATTCTGGCGTGATATACTCTGGTTGAAAGCAAGCGGAATTCGCCCTACTTTTGCCTGAATCCGTGTAAGAAAAAGAAAGCGGCCCAGATCATCCGGCGGTCGACGAGACGGGTCCGCGGCATCCATTCCACTACTCTTTCCAAAGCCTTGATTCGGAAGTCCGAACAACGCTTCCCACACGAATGTTGATTGCAAATCTACGGATAAATTTTGGTGGCTGGATGTAGAAGCACCGCCGTAATGCAATTTTTCCACATACTAACGTGTTCATTTTCACCTTTCGTACATTTTTTCTTTCACTGGCATGGCCGACATAATTCAGCTGCTTCCCGAATATCTGGCCAACCAAATTGCGGCTGGTGAGGTGGTGCAGCGCCCGGCCTCGGCGGTAAAAGAACTGCTCGAAAACGCTGTCGACGCGGGCGCCACCCAAATTCAGCTTGTCATCAAAGACGCCGGCAAACAGCTGGTGCAAGTGGTTGATAACGGGGCCGGCATGAGTGCCACCGACGCCCGGATGAGCCTCGAGCGCCACGCCACCAGTAAGATCCGCACTACCGACGATCTGTTCCGCATCCGCACCCTCGGCTTCCGGGGCGAGGCGCTGGCCTCTATTGCGGCCGTGGCCCAGGTGGAGCTGCGCACCAAACCCCGCGACCAGGACACCGGCACGCTGCTGCTCGTGGAAGGCTCCCAAATCACCAGCCAGCAGCCCGTAGCCTGCCCCGACGGGACCAGTATCAGCGTGAAGAACTTGTTTTTCAACGTGCCGGCCCGTCGCAACTTCCTTAAGAGCAACGCCGTGGAAATGCGGCACATCCTCGACGAGTTTCAGCACATTGCGTTAGCCAATCCGCAAATAGCGTTTTCGCTGTTTCAGAATGACCTTGAGGTATTCAACCTGCCGTCGGGTAAGCTGAGCCAGCGCATTGTGAGCTTGCTCGGCAACGGCTACAAAGAGCAGCTAGCGGCTTGCGAGGAAGTTACACCGTTCATCACGGTTCGGGGCTTTATCGGTAAGCCGGAATCGGCCAAGAAAAGTCGCGGCGACCAGTTCTTCTTCGTCAACAACCGCTTTATACGCTCGGCCTACCTCAACCACGCCGTGCTGACGGCCTACGAAGGGTTGCTGCCCAAAGACACGTATCCGTTCTACGTGCTGTTTCTGGACCTCGACCCGAAGTCCATTGACATCAACGTGCACCCCACCAAAACGGAAATCAAGTTCGAGGACGAGAAAACGGTGTACGCCATTGTGCGCGCTGCGGTGAAGCAGTCCTTGGGGTTGCACAACATGGCCCCGTCCCTGGACTTCGAGGGAGATGTGAACTTTGCGCCCATTCAGCCTCTGAGCTTAGGAGGCAACCAGAAAAGCACCTTCGACCTGAGCAGCTTCCGACCCGATGCCCTGGCGTCGGCAGCTTCGCAGGCAGCACAATCAACTCCGCGGGAACCCCGAACTGGTAGCAACTCCAGTAGCGGCGCCACTCGCTCGGATGCGCACGAGCGGCAGATGCCACCCAAGCCTACCGAGCAAGCCAAGCGCGAACTAGAGGAATTCTACAAGTCGCTAAGCCAGCTCAACGTGCCCGATGTAGAGCGTGAGGCGACGGCCATCGGCGTACCCGTCCCGTCGGCGTCGGCTTTGACGGCCGCGCAAACCGCCGCAGAAACTCCCGAGCCAGTTGCCGCCAAACCGCCCGTGGTCCTCGCGCCAGTGCTGCCGGCAGCGCCTACTGCGCCACCGCAGCTGCCCTTGCGTGAAAGCAGCGGTAACACGGGGGGGAAGGTGTTGCAATTGCAACAGCAATATCTATTGGTGCCCGTTAAGTCGGGGTTGATGCTGATTGATCAGGCAGCGGCGCGGGAGCGAATTCTTTTCGAGCAGTATGCGCAGGAATTGGAGCGCGAAACAGGCACGTCCCAAACGTTGTTGTTCCCCCGGACGGTTACCTTTTCGCCGCAAGATTTTGCTGTGCTGCGGGAAGTAGAGGAAGCATTGCGGGCCCTTGGATTCCGGTTTTCCGATTTCGGTAAGAACACGATTGCCGTGGAAGGCATTCCAGCCGACGTGCCCGCCCGCGACGAGAAAGAGCTGCTGGAAAGCCTCATCGAACAATTTCGCAATAGCGCAGGTCCGGTTAAACTGGAGCGCCGCGAGCAGATGGCTCGCGCGCTAGCCCGCCGCGTAGCCACCACCGCCGCTACCGCCCGCCTCTCCGACACCGAAATGACGGCCCTGGTGGATCGGCTCTTTGCCTGCCAGGTGCCCGGCTACACGCCCGATGGCCGCCGTACCCTGGTCATGCTGGAGATGAGCCAGTTGCACAGCTTCTTTACTCGTTGATAAGTGCTCGTTAGCATGATTTTATTGGTTCCAACGTTTCAGGCGGGCGGTGTTCATAACTGTAGCTAGCGCCTACGGCCCGACGAATTCAAGACAATCAGCGTAAGGGAAATAATCAGCGAAATCAATTCAATCAGCGCAACTCAGCGATTCATGTTCCGACTCACCCCTACTGTCCGCGTCCTGCTCATTATCAATGTATTGGTATTTTTCTTGCAAAGTCAGCTTGGCGCGCAGCTCACCGTGCTAGGGGCGTTGTATCCGTTCGGTTCTGTGTATTTTCAGCCTTGGCAGTTCGTGACCTATATGTTCATGCACGGTGGTATTGGGCACTTGCTGTCTAATATGCTCGGTTTGGTGTTCATTGGGGCTTCTTTGGAAGACGTGTGGGGGCCTAAGCGGTTCCTGACGTATTGGCTGATTTGTGGCATCGGGGCGGGTGTGCTTTACGAAGGAGTGCGCAACTACGAGTTGCACCAGATGAATGTGGACCGCATAGCGTTTCATCAGGAGCCCTCGGGTATTGCCTTTGCCGATTTTTTTCGCGATAATCTCCCTAGTGCCGGCGAGTCCTACCAACAAGTTGCCGCTCAGCTCCAACGCACGCCCAACGACCAAAAGCTGGTATCGATGGCTACTGAGGCGGTTGACGCCATTTATGACCAGGCGTTGAACAGCCCAGTTGCCGGGATGCTGGGCGCTTCGGGCGCTCTGTTTGGGGTGCTATTCGCTTTCGGTTACCTGTTTCCGCAGCAAACGCTTTTCATCTTTCCGCTTCCTTTTCCTATCAAAGCCTGGTTGTTCGTATTGCTCTATACTGCTTACGAACTGTACCAAGGCATTCATCCGGTGCCGGGCGACAATGTGGCGCACTTCGCACATTTGGGTGGAATGTTGATTGGCTTTATCGTGTTGAAAATCTGGCAACGGAATGGTACCCATTACGGTTGAGTAAGGTGCCACTAGCCCGGTTAGTAACCACCCGAGACTAGGTGTTATGCGGGATTCGCGCCAGCAAACTTTCCGGAATCTGCGTTCTTTGTTTTAAGCTTCTCTTCCCATGAGTTTTATCAACGATATCCGTACTGCCTTCAGCCGGCGCGACAACGCGCTTAATCAACTGCTGTTGATTAACGCGCTGGTGTTCGTCGTGTTGATTCTGTTCGGCGCTGTTATGTTCGTGAGCACGGGCTCTAGCAGCCAAGGCATAATCCTGGAATGGATTGCCGTGCCTTCGGAGCCGATGCGGCTGCTCACCCGCCCCTGGACGCTGCTTACCTACAGCTTCACCCACATCGGGTTTTTTCATATCCTATTCAACTTGCTGAACCTGTATTGGTTTGGCTCACTGGTGCGCGAATACCTCGGCGACCGGAAGCTGGTTAGTCTCTATGTGCTGGGTGCGTTAGCGGGCGTGGTACTGTATCTGCTGGCTTTCAACTTGCTGCCCGTTTTCCAGGGCCGGCCTTCTATTTTGTACGGCGCTTCGGCTAGCGTGGTGGCCATAATCGTGGGTGCTGCCACGCTGCTGCCCGACTATACCTTCAGCGTCATCTTTATCGGGCCAGTCAAGATCAAATACATTGCGGCCGTGGTAGTACTCGTATCACTGGCTAGCCTCGACAAGGGCAACGCGGGCGGCGAAATTGCACACCTTGGGGGGGCTTTGCTGGGCTTCTTGTATATCAAGCAGTTACAACGGGGCCGCGACTTAGGCACGCCAGTGCAAGCCGTTGGCGACTGGGTGGGTGCCTTGCTGTCGGGGCGGCCGCGCTTGCGGGTTACCCACCGCAGCGGTGGCACTACAGCTACCGCCAAGAAAGGCGCCATGCCCAAGCCCGAGCAAAACGATATCGACACCATCTTAGATAAGATTTCGCGCTCTGGCTACGAAAGTCTTTCCAAAGACGAAAAGCAAAAGCTCTTTCGAGCAAGTCAGAAGTAAGTGTTTGTTGATCGGCCAAGCGTTTCGCTTGGCCGTTTTTTGTGGTTCCGAGTTTCCGGTGTGCTGCCTCGCGACCTGCTGGTAGCATCTGTTAAGTCGTGAATCCTTAGTAGGTTTCGCCTTAGGTTCGTCTGTTTTAAGGTTTCTTATGAAAGTTGTCGGGTTCACCTTCGTGCGCAATGCCGTCACCTACGATTATCCGGTGCTAGAAAGCATCAATTCACTGCTGCTGCTCTGCGACGAAGTGGTAGTGGCCGTGGGTTATTCCAACGACGATACGCTCGGCTTGATTAGGAGTCTGAACTCGCCTAAAATCCACATTCTGGAAACTATTTGGGACGATACCCTGCGGGAAGGCGGCAAAGTGCTGGCCGTGGAAACCGATAAAGCACTGGCCGCCGTGCCCGCAGAGGCCGATTGGGCTATTTACTTGCAAGCCGATGAGGTGCTCCACGAGGCCGACTATCCGGCCATTCGGGCCGGCATGGCGCGCTGGCAAGCCGACAAGCAAGTGGACGGCTTGCTGCTAAACTACCGGCATTTCTACGCCAGCTACGACTATATTGGCGACTCGCCCCGCTGGTACCGCCGCGAAATCCGCATTGTGCGGCCCGGGGTCGGCATCTATTCGTACCGCGATGCGCAGGGCTTCCGCAAAGTTGGCAACTTGAAGCTGCGCGTAAAGCTGCTCGATGCCACCGTGCACCACTACGGCTACGTGAAAACGCCTGCCGCCATGCAGCGCAAGCAGGAAACCTTTGGTAAACTCTGGCACTCCGATGAGTGGATGGCCGAACACGTAGTGCCCGCTGCGGAATTCGACTACAGCGAAATCGATTCGCTTCAGCACTTCCGGGGCACCCATCCGGCGGTGATGCAAGAGCGGGTGCGGCAGCAAAATTGGCGCTACGACCACGACATGACCCGGAACCGCTACCGCCTGAAAGACAAGTTCAAGCAAGTGGTATTTCGCCTCACCGGCTACCGCATTGGCGAGTACCGAAACTATCAATTGCTATAAAGCAGCGCGAGCAGGTAGAGCCTCTACAAGTCGGCTAGTAACAACGGAGCCGCAACTAGTTTGCAAAGGCTTGTAGACAAGGCGGAGTCAAGAAGTAGTTGAATGCGCAAATAAAAACGAGTCCGTATGTTTAAAGGGGCAAAGCACTCTTATGCTTGCAGTTAAACAGCAGACTTGTTGAAGTGGCAAATGAAGGCACAACTACTTTCGGAGCAGCAAACAACGGCATCAAGCACCAAACCGCATTATGCGATTCTGGACGGGCTACGCGGGGTAGCCGCTTTAGTGGTGGTGGTTTTTCATTTGTGCGAGGCACACGCCACTAGTCACCTCGACCAGGTTATCAACCACGGCTATCTAGCCGTTGATTTTTTCTTTCTGCTCTCCGGCTTTGTTATCGGCTATGCCTATGATGACCGGTGGAGCCGGATGACGCTAAAGGAATTCTTTACCGTCCGTCTTATCCGGCTGCAACCCCTGGTGGTACTAGGCATGGTTATCGGGGCCTTGTGTTTCTATTCCCAGGATTCCACCCTGTGGCCCGCTATCAGTGAAGTGCCGGTCTGGAAAACGCTGCTGGTGATGCTCATCGGGTTTACCTTACTGCCGGTGCCGGTCTCGATGGACATCCGGGGCTGGCAGGAAATGCATCCGCTCGACGGACCGGCTTGGTCGTTGTTTTTCGAGTACATCGCCAATCTGCTGTATGCGCTTGGCGTCCGGAGGCTTTCCAAAACTGCGCTGTCGGTGCTGGTAATTCTGGCCGGTGCTGCCCTGATTCACTTAGCTGTCACCAGTCCGACCGGGGATGTAATTGGAGGTTGGTCGCTGGACCCTATCCAACTCCGGATTGGTTTTACGCGGATGATGTATCCGTTTTTTGCCGGGCTGTTACTTTGCCGTGTGGCCACCCTGGCCTCGGTAAAACACGCCTTCTTGTGGTGCAGCCTGCTGCTGGTTTTGGTTCTCGCCTTCCCCCGAGTGGGCGGGGCCGAGCACCTATGGTTGAATGGGCTTTATGACTCGCTCAGCATTATATTGATTTTCCCCCTGATTGTATGGCTAGGAGCTAGCAGGCAACTAGCCGGTACGGGTGCCGCCCGGCTATGCAAGTTCCTGGGTGATATTTCGTATCCCGTTTATATCACGCACTATCCCCTCATTTATACCTATACGGGTTGGGTGAGTACGCATAAACCTACTTGGCAGCAGGCATTGCCAGTGGCGTTGCTCACGTTTGCCGCCATTGTTTTGCTTGCTTACGCCTGCCTGAAGTTGTATGATGAACCCGTGAGGCGGTGGTTGAAGAGGAAGCTACTCGTGAAAAATTAACAGAAGCCGGCACTTGCAGGCTACGGTGTGAGTAACAGCTTCGAAGTCAGCGGCAGGTATATAAGAGCGACGTTGTTTACTGTATTGCAAAGCACCCATCAAGCAAAACCGGCCGTTCCGCATTAGCGGAACGGCCGGTTTTGTTTGGTAGGCTGAAGTTGGAACTAGGCCGAAGCCTTGCTCATGTTGTCCAGGGCGTCCATCACCTCTTTCACGTGGCCGCGCGAAGTTTCCAGCATGGCCTTTTCCTCGTCGTTGAGTTGCAGCTCGATTACCTTCTCGATGCCATTTTTGCCGAGGATAACTGGCGCACCCAAATACACGCCATTGATGCCGTATTCGCCCTGCAACTCAATGCACACGGGGAACACGCGGCGTTGGTCGCGTACAATGGCTTCCACCATCTGCGCCGCGGCTGCGCCGGGGGCATACCACGCCGAAGTACCCATCAGCTTTACTAGCTCACCGCCACCCACGGCCGTGCGCTGCACAATGGCGTCCAGTTCCGCCTTGCCGATCAGCTCGGTAACGGGGATGCCGCCTACCGTGGTGTAGCGGGGCAGGGGCACCATCGTGTCGCCGTGGCCGCCCATGAGCACGG
>NZ_CAXTBM010000046.1:0-51091 GCF_964242765.1 uncultured Hymenobacter sp. | reverse complement strand
GCTGCCAGGTGCTCTATTGCCAGTATTAGACCTTGTCTACTTTTTTTATTATTTCGCTCTGGGAATCTCGCTGTTCCTCTACCGTAACCTACGATGGAAGTAAATAATCCGGAAAAACAATTTTCAGCTAAAGCCAAGCACGACTTCAAATTAATTCGGGCCGCCGTCGAAAACGGTGATGAAAAAGCGTATGCTGAATTAATGCAGATTTACAAGAAGCCGGTTTATCATGTGGTGCTGAAAATGGTGCGCAACCCCGATGACGCCGAAGATCTTACTATTGAAGCCTTCGCTAAAGCGTTCCGCAACCTGCACAAATTCAACCCGGAGTTTGCCTTTAGCACGTGGCTGTTTCGCATTGCTACCAACAACTGCATCGACTTTATTCGCAAGAATAAAATCAAGACGATGTCGATTGACTCGGCCATCAAAATCGACAACGGCGACGAAATTACCATCGACTTCCGCGACCAGAACCTGAACCCGCAGGAGTCGACCATCAAAAATCAAAAAATTGAAATTATGCAGCACGTCGTCTCGCGGCTGCCCGATAAGTACCAGCGTCTCGTCACGCTCCGTTACTTCGATGAGCTGAGTTACGAGGAAATAGCTCAGGAGCTAAAAGCCCCCCTCGGCACCGTGAAGGCCCAACTGCACCGCGCCCGCGAGTTGCTCTATGACATGGTGAAGAACAAGAAAGAAATCATATAGTGAAAGCCCCGCCATCAAGCGGGGCTTTTTTATGCGCAACAGAATTGCCAACTCAAGCAGCCTTGGCAAAGAGCCTATCCAATCAGGTAAAAACCTTGTCCTTCCGACGCAGAAGGAATCTGGGTGAAATATGTTGATCAAGCCAAACCAGATTCCCCTGCGTTGGAATAACAACCCTCTATTCGGATACCCTCTCAGTGAGCACCTAGTCAAGGCCACTATCTTTGCCGGCACGATGGATATTATCACCCGCTACTTCCCGCACCTTACCGACCACCAGCGTCAGTTGTTTCAGCAACTCGATACCGAGTTTCGCAGCTGGAACGAGCGCCTCAATCTTGTGGCCCGCACCGATGTCGGCAACTTGGCGGAGCGTCATTTTCTGCATTCCCTGGGCATTGCCAAAGTGGTGGAGTTTCCGGCCGGAGCGTCGGTGCTGGATGTGGGTACCGGTGGCGGACTACCGGGCCTGCCACTAGCTATTCTTTTCCCGGAAGTGAAGTTTCACCTCGTAGATAGCATTGGTAAGAAAATTCATGCCGTGCAGGAAATGGCCCGTGACTTGGGTTTAACCAACGTAACCGCCGAGCAGATCCGCGCCGAGCAGCTGCGCACCAAATACGACTACATTGTGAGTCGTGCCGTTGCTCGCCTCGCCACCTTCCACACCTGGGTTGCTTTCCGCTACAAGGCTGGCGGCAATGCTACCAATGGGTTGTACTACTTGAAAGGTGGCGACTTGACAGAGGAAATACAAGAATCCGGCCTTGTCGCCAAGGTCTATGACCTGAATGATTTCTACGAAGAAGAATTTTTCGAAACCAAAAAGGTCGTGTTTGTGCCTGTAAGCCAGTAGGGTCACGCTGGCACTTTAGCCGTCAGAAACTCCACGGCGCGGCGCTCCGAATAATATTCACCATCAGGCGAACCTTCGCCAAACCCAACGTGGCCGCCTTCCTGCGGGGTTTCCAGGAACACAAACTCGCTGCGTGCGGCTAAGTCACGAGGAAAGCAGGAGGGAGGCAGAAACGGGTCGTTCTGGGCGTTGACGAGCAGAGTAGGAATGCGGATGTTGCTGAGGTAGCGGCCGGAGCTAGCGTGCTCGTAGTAATCTTCCGCCGACTTGAAGCCGTGCATGGGGGCCGTAAACCGGGCGTCGAACTGCGGAAAGTCGATAAGCTCGTCGAGGCCGTTGATATCCACTTGGTCGGGTAGGAGCACAGCTTTCTCGCGCATCTTCTTCCGCAACGACTTAAGGAAGCGGTTAAGGTAGATTCGGTTTTCTAGGCGCCCAATTTGTAGCGAGCTGGACTTTAAATCGGTGGGAACCGAGAAAACAGCGGCACGCTGTATTTCCTGGGGTACCCGTTCGGGCTTTTCGCCCAGATATTTCAAGGTCACGTTGCCGCCGGCCGAGAAGCCGGTGAGGTACACGCGGCGGTAACGAGTCGAGCCCAGCGCATAGCGCACCACAAAATCCAGGTCGTCGGTATCGCCAAGATGGTAGGAGCGGAGCAAGCGGTTCATTTCTCCGCTACAGCTGCGGTAGTTCCAGGCTAAGGCATCGAACCCGGCCTTATTGAGGGCGCGCACCATACCGCGTACGTACGGCCGCCCTGCATCACCCTCCAACCCGTGCGACACGATGCACAGCGTATCAATAGTTCGGTCGCTGATGCGCGACCAATCCAGGTCCAGAAAGTCACCATCTTCGGTTTCCACCCGTTCCCGCTCGTAGTGCACTTCCGGCACGGTACGCAGCAGACTAGGAACAATAGTTTGTAGATGGCCATTGAAAAGATAGAATGGCGGCTGATAGCGAGAGTGTGCAATAAGAGGCATAGGGAAGGTAAGTTAGCAGAGCAGGGAAGGCTTGTTAAGTAGTGAAATATAAACAAAAACTGTATGCATGCATACAGTTTCAAGGCAGTAAAATGTGTTTTAGATATGAACTTAGAACTGTTGAAAAAACCGAAAAGTTACCGGTTGGCTACAATTCAACTTAGCAGCAACGAGCAATCGAAACTATGTTTTGAATTCAGTTGTCAGCTTAACTAAAGCCGCTAGCTTCAAGCAAGTGTTTGCTATTTCCAACCAAAACCTTACCTTTGCCAACCCAATTGAACTGAACTCGAGCAGAAGACCTTTTTAACTCATGGCAAATCATAAGTCGGCCCTTAAGCGCATCCGTTCCAACGAAGCTAAGCGCGTGCTGAACCGTTACCAGGCAAAATCTACCCGCACCGCCATCAAGAAGCTGCGTGCAACCACCGACGCTACGGCCGCACAAGAGCTGCTGAGCAAAGTATCGTCGATGCTGGACCGTCTGGCCAAAAAGAACATCATCCACAAGAACAAAGCCGCCAACAACAAGTCGAAGCTGGCTAAGTTCGTGAAGTCGCTGGCTGCCTAAGCGGCAAAAGCTACTTTCTGCTCTTTCATACAGGAAAGGCCCCGCGCGCAAGTGCGGGGCCTTTTCGCGTTTGCTCGGATACTATTGTTTATTTTCTATCTTATCATCCTCTTATTCCTGATTGTCTATTCTATGAAATATCTGTACCGTTTGCTATTTATATGTGTTGGCTTAAACTGGCTACCATCTCAAGCGCAAAGCTGGCGTCCCTTCCGTCCTAATGGCGATGTGCACGCCTTTCGCGGCGCTTCCACCGACACCATTCTGACCTTACGGCTGGACTCAGCTGGTACGCAAGGTGCCGATTCAGTGTACTATTTCAACCGCACTATGCGGCGTACGAATGGTATTGCTTGGCAAAAATCGCGGAACAATCAGTTTGGCAAGCTGATGCGCTATAACGCGGCGCAACGAACCTACACGCTGTTTTGGGATGGTGGCCCCACGCCAATTCTCACGTTGGATCTGGCACTGGTGCTAAAGCCGTTTGCGCGGATTGGAGATACCTGGACGAGTGCTTGTACTGATGTAGGTTACCGCACTACGCTAGTGGCGCGTGGCACTGCCATGGTGGATGGTATGCTGGATTCGGTGGCTACGTTTCAACTCGGCAACGCACCTGCTAACGTGCAAGTGGTACTAAGCAAGAATTTCGGTTTGGTGTCAGCGCCGGCTGATCTGCGATTCTGTAGTGGGCGGCCGCGTATGCTTACGCTAGCCCGCCGTCCTGCTCCCGCCGGCTTGAGCTACTATAACCCTTTGACGCTGCTAGATCTACAGCCCGGCGACGAGGTAGGCTACTACCAAGAACCAACCGCATTCAGCACATTTCCGTGTTACACGGGCTGGCTGTTGCAGCGCGTGCTCAGCCGGCGGGTCACGGCAGACAGCGTTGTATACACGGTTCAGCAGCAAAGCCAAACCACGTACAGCAACGCTCCTAGTTGTCCCGGTACAGGGAGCTTCATCACGCCCATCGCCACAATTCGGACGGCTGCCTCTCGGCGTACCGGCCGCTGGATTCGTAGCAGCGGCGTGAATTCGGTTGCGCTGCCCCTCGGTGCCGACTTGTTGGCTTACGAATACCGGGCGGAGACAACGCCGCAAAATACCTTGCTAATGGGGCACGCCGTGGTAGCAAATCGAGCTGGAAATACATGCGGCGGGTCGGCGTTCCTGCGTCAGGAAAGGCTTTACCGATCTGGTAGCAGCTCATCTTACATGTACTCTCCCGGGATAGATGCGCTAGGGTGGCAGCAATTGCTGGGAGTGAACGTAGGCGTTATTGCGCAGTACGAGTACAACCTCGTGTATGTCCGGCGGACTGTGAACGGCACCGTGCAAACCTGCGGCAACCGCGCCAACTTTGCACTGCTGCTGCCAACCAAGACTGCGCAACGGGCAGCAGCAGTGCAGTTGTATCCAAACCCGGCTACGGCCACCGTTACGCTCACGCTGCCGGTTCCGGCTCGCACCAGGGTTGATGTGCAACTCCTTGATGCGCTGGGTTGTGTAGTTCAGAGCCAGCAGCTACAGGTTGGCCAAACAACCATAGAGTTGCCACTGCTAGGTTTAACTGCCGGCATGTATTTGGTGAAAGTGCAGGCTCTTGGCGCAGCACCCCAGCATCTGCGGCTGCAACACGGAGAATGATAGTCTCAATTCTGAAAATGGAAAGGCCCGTCTGACTTATCAGGCGGGCCTTTTTTAAACAGCTTGTGCTCCTGGGGGGTGAAGTGTAAGCCTCGGCTTTACGCTACGCTTACCTTTACCATATTGGCTTTGCCTTTCTCGTTGATAGGCATAGAGGCAGTATTGATGAACACGTCACCTTTCTGGAGGTGACCCATGGTAGTCAGCACGTATTTAATGTCCAGCACCGTATTGTCGGTGCTTACCATCCGGTCGTAGTAGAAACCACGCACGCCCCACACCAAGCTAAGGGTAGTAAGTAGGGGGCGGTTGTCGGTGAACACGAAGATGTTGGCTTTGGGGCGGTACTTCGCAATCTGGAAGGCCGTATAGCCGCGGTGCGTCATGGCCGTAATGGCCTTGGCGCCCGTGTTCTTGGCCAAGTGGCAAGCCGCTGACAGCAAGCTGTCCACCATAAAGCTGGGCGCGGTTGGGTCGATGGGGAACCAGTGGTTGTACAGGCTCGACATGCGGCTCTCCACGCTGGCAACGGTGCCTACCATCGAGCGGATTACTTCGGCCGGATACTGGCCTACGGCAGTTTCGGCGGAGAGCATCAGCGCATCAGCGCCGTCCATTACAGCATTGGCCACGTCGGAGGTTTCGGCCCGAGTCGGGCGGGGGGCCGAAATCATGCTTTCCATCATCTGGGTGGCCACAATAACCGGCTTGCCCGCTTTGTTGCACTTCTCCACTATCATCTTTTGCGCCATCGGCACCTCTTCCATCTTCACCTCCACGCCGAGGTCGCCGCGGGCTACCATCACGGCATCGGTAATGGCAATGATTTCGTCGAGGTTCTTGAGGCCTTCGGGCGTCTCGATTTTAGCAATTACGCGGGTTGATTTTCCGCCTTCCGCAATCAAGCTCTTGATAAAGCGGATGTCTTCGGCACGGCGGGCAAACGACAGCGCAATCCAGTCCACGTCGTGTTCCAGCCCAAATTTCAAGTCTTCGATGTCTTTCTCGGTCATGGAAGGAGCTGATACATCGGAGTCGGGGAGGTTGATGCCTTTGCGAGGCTTCACTAGGCCGCCGTACACCACTTCCACGTCCACTTCAGTTTCGCGGTCGGTAGCTAGCACTTTCAACTCAATCTTGCCGTCATCAAGCAAAATCATGTCGCCGGCCTTCACGTCGCGGGCCAAACCCATGTAGATAGTGCTCAGGCGGGTAGCCGTGCTGATTTCCTTCTCGCCGCATACCAGCTTGATTTTGTCGCCGCGCGTAATTTCAACGCCGCCGCCTTCAACATCGCCCAACCGAATTTTGGGGCCTTGCAAGTCTTGCAGCAAGCCCACATTGGTGCGCAAATCCTTATTCAGGCGCCGTACCGTGTTGATTACCGAAAGGTGGTCTTCGTGGGAGCCGTGCGAAAAATTGAGCCGAAATACATCCACTCCTTCACGGATGAGCATGGCCAGCCGTTCGTAGGTGTTGGAGGCCGGACCGACGGTGGCCACAATTTTGGTTTTATTGAACTGAACACGTGTTTCCATGGGCAAGTAGCGCCAAGCTCCAGCTTGGTGAGTTGTTGAACGGTGAGTGAAGTGGAAGATCAGCTCGGTGAGCTGACCGTTCGCCAAGCTGGAGCTTGGCGCTACAATCCTCAAAAGAGCAGATTTTCTTTAAACTTCAGGCTATTGGGGTCGAATTGACATACGTACTGCACCACGGGCAGGGTGGCAAGTTCCGTTACTAGGGTTTCGGGCGCCAGCATGCCGGTGCCGTTACTAACTTGAATCAAGTAATCGTATTCCTTGATATCGGGCGCTAAGAACGGCTTTTTCAGGGCCGACGGGTCCTGGGAACGGTTGCGTAATAGCCGCAGCGTGAAGTGTTCGGTGGCGTGCAAGTAGTTGCTGATAACAAGCCGACCTTGACTGAACAAGTCGTAAATCAGGTCTTGCTGTTTCACCAAGCGCAGGCGTAGCAACTGGTTGAGTTGCCACGCTAGGGTATGTTCACGGCTCGACGAAACGACCCCAAACAAGTCGAAGTTGCACTCGTATTCTACGTCCAGGGTGAGCGTTTTCATGGGCAGGTACGGAAGCCGGAGCAAGCAAAATTACACACCTAGCCCTCGAAATGAACTGCTCAGGTCAGAATCTTGTACCGACAAGATTAGGGAGTCGATGTTTGAAAATGTTAGGGAAGATGGTGTTATTTGTGGCGAGTTTTCTCTAAACCCCCACGGAAATGTCTGAAATTGCAGAAAAAGTAAAAGCCATCATCATCGATAAACTAGGCGTAGAAGCATCTGAGGTTACTCCCGAGGCAAGCTTCACCAACGACCTAGGTGCCGACTCGCTCGACACAGTAGAGCTGATTATGGAGTTTGAAAAAGAATTCAACGTGTCCATTCCCGACGACCAAGCCGAAAACATCGGTACCGTGGGTCAGGCTATCAGCTACCTCGAGGAACACGCCAAATAAGTGGATAGTATTAAGTAATTGGTATACAGTAAGGAGACCTTCCAGCCTTTTTAGGTACATCTCACTGCTCGCTACTTACTGCCAACTACTCGTTTTCTAGCGGCTTTCGCGCATTCGGTCGGCCTGCCGCCGGCCGTTTTGCTTTTCCACTTTTTCGTAATCTCTGCCTATTCCTATGGCTTCTCGGAGAGTTGTCGTTACGGGGTTGGGTGCCATCACGCCACTTGGTAGCACCGTCCCAACATATTGGGACGGCCTGCGCCAAGGCATGAGTGGTGCCGCGCCCATCACCCGCTTCGACGCCAGCAAGTTCAAAACTCGCTTCGCCTGCGAAGTGAAGGAGTACAATCCTGATAATTACTTCGACCGCAAAGAAGGTCGGAAAATGGATCTGTTTACGCAGTTTGCCGTCATTGCCAGCGACGAGGCCATCCTCGATGCTGGTTTGGCGACAGGTGTAAACAAAGACCGGGTAGGGGTTATTTGGGGTTCCGGCATTGGGGGGTTGCAAACGTTCCAGAACGAGTGCTTCAGCTTTGCCAAGGGCGACGGAACCCCACGCTACAACCCGTTCTTCATTCCGAAAATGATTGCCGACAGCTCGTCGGGTAATATTTCGATTAAGAACGGCTTCCGTGGCCCCAACTTCGTGACTACTTCGGCCTGTGCTTCTTCCTCGGACGCCATCGTGGCTGCTTACAACTATATCCGCCTTGGTATGGCCGATGTGGTGGTAACTGGCGGTTCGGAAGCGGCTATCACCGAGGCCGGCGTGGGCGGTTTCAACGCCCTTAAGGCCATGAGCGAGCGGAATGACGATGCGCCTTCGGCTTCGCGGCCTTACGACAAGGAGCGGGACGGCTTCGTGCTCGGCGAAGGTTCGGGGGCGCTGGTAATCGAAGACTACGAGCATGCCCAAGCCCGCGGCGCGAAAATCTACGCTGAAATCATCGGGGGCGGCCTTTCTTCGGATGCGTACCACATCACGGCTCCTGACCCTACGGGTGAAGGAGTGGTGCTGGTCATGCAGAATGCGTTGCGCGATGCTGGTATCCAGCCCGAGGAAGTGGATTACATCAACACCCACGGCACGAGCACGCCACTCGGCGACGGCGCCGAGGTGAAGGCCATCCAGAAGGTATTCGGAGAACACGCCTATAACCTCAACATCAGCTCCACCAAGAGCATGACAGGCCACTTGCTGGGCGGCGCAGGCGGAATTGAGGCGGTAGCTAGTATTCTGGCTATTCAGCACGGTATTATACCGCCCACTATCAACCATTTCACCGACGACCCGGAACTGGATGCGCGGTTGAACTTCACATTCAACGAGGCGCAGACCCGTGAGGTGAATGTGGCCATTAGCAATACGTTTGGTTTCGGCGGGCACAACACGTCAGTGGTGTTTCGCAAGTTTCAGGCATAATGGCGCGCCTGCCCTTATTCGGCTTTTTTCGGCGAATGCTGGGCCAGGACCAAGCCTTCCTGCAAGCTATTGCTACGGTAACGGGCCGCACGCCTTCCAACGTGCGGCTTTATCGTTTGGCATTCACCCACTCGTCGGTGGTGCGGCAGCAGGGCGAGCAGGGACGGCAGCAAAGCAACGAGCGACTGGAGTTTCTCGGCGACGCGGTGCTCGGCACCGTGGTAGCCGAGTACCTGTTTCGCAAGTTTCCGTACGAGCAAGAAGGCTTCCTGACAGAGATGCGCAGCCGCATTGTGAACCGGGAGAGCCTTAACTCTCTGGCTCTGAAATTGGGTCTTGATAAGCTCGTTCAACTTGATCCGGGCCAGGGCCGGGCCGCTCGCTCTCGTTCTGTAAATGGCAACGCCCTCGAGGCGTTGGTAGGTGCTGTGTACCTCGACCAGGGCTACAAAGCGGCCCGTAAGTTTGTGCTAGGGCGCATCGTGAAGCCGTACGTGGACGTCAAGTCCATGACGCAAACCACCACCAACTTCAAGAGTAAGCTCATCGAATGGGCGCAGCGCAACGGCAAAATACTCCGTTACGAATTGAACGGAGAACCCCGGCCAGGGGGCGTAATGGAGTTTTCGGCCACTGTGCTACTGGATGAAGAAGCAATAGCTACGGGCATGGGCCTGAGCAAGAAACAGGCAGAACAGCTGGCCGCTGAACGAGCCTTGGAGGTGCTGGGCGTGTAAAAAACACGAGGTGTCCTTTTGCGGGTTAAAAGCAGAATAACACCTTAACCCATAGAGGGCGCAGAGGCAGATGGCAACCCAAAGCCGGGAAATAGAGTTGTTTTGTAGAATCAACTTTCTCCTTGACTTATGCGAATTGCTGGCGCTGCCCTCAACCAGATACCATTTGACTGGACCCATAATCTGCGGGTGATCCGCGAGGCTATCGAGCAGGCCAAAGCCGCCGGGGTGGAACTGCTCTGTCTGCCGGAGCTGTGCCTGACGGGCTACGGCTGCGAGGACCTGTTTTTGAGTGACTGGCTGCCGGAGCAGGCACTAGTCCACTTACAGCAGGTGCGGCCCTGGACCGAAGGTATCTGCGTGGTAGTGGGCTTGCCGGTGCGCCTACAGCACCGCACCTATAACACGGCCGCTGTCTTGCGCGACGGGCAGATTCTGGGCTTTGCCGCCAAGCAATTCCTCGCCAACGACGGCGTGCACTACGAACCGCGTTTTTTCTATCCGTGGCCGGCTGGTGAAACTACTACCGTAACCTGGGAAGGGGAGGAGTGGACCTTGGGCGACATGATTTTCGAGCACCAAGGCGTGAAGTTTGGGTTTGAAATCTGTGAGGATGCGTGGCGACCCGACAATGTGCGGCCTGCCTGCCGGCTGCAAGGGCGAGTGGATCTAATTGTGAATCCGTCGGCCTCGCATTTTGCCATGAGCAAGACCGACTTGCGCTACCAACTGGTACTGCGCGCCTCGCGCAACTTCAATTGCACCTACCTCTACGCCAACCTGCTTGGCAACGAAGCGGGTCGCATCACTTACGACGGTGAGATTCTGGTAGCGCGCAACGGGCATCTGCTACTGCGCAATCAGCTCATGAGCTTCAAGGAAGTGGACATGGAATGCGTGGACGTTGATTTCGCAGCGCCGCTCGAGCCAGTTTCGCTTGAAGCCATAGACCCGCTGCCTGCTCCTGACGAATACCGAGAACTGAACCAAGCGCTAAGTTTGGCGCTGTTCGACTACATGCGCAAGGCGCGTAGCCGGGGCTTCGTGCTGAGCTTGAGCGGCGGGGCCGACTCCTGCTTGTGCGCCGTGTCGGTGGCCGAAATGGTGCGACTGGGCACTACGGAACTTGGTACGGCCGAATTCATGCGGCGCAGCGGCTGCTTTACCACCGAGGAAATCGAAGATATAGCCGGTCCGGTGGCACCAGCGCCCGACCAGGACATGCCCGGTCCGAAAGATGCTTCGTTGACCGACCCCGACCAGCAGCAGAAAAAAATAAATCAACAACTCACTCGTCGTCTGCTCACCTGCGCTTACCAAGGCACCGTCAATTCTTCCGACGATACGTTCAACTCGGCAAAGGAACTGGCGGACTCTATTGGGGCAGTGTTTCACAACTGGGAAATCGACCAGGAGGTGACGGGGTACGTGGGCAAGATCGAGCATGCGCTAAACCGGGAGCTGAGTTGGAAAACCGATGACCTAGCCCTGCAAAACATTCAGGCGCGGGTGCGGGCCCCAGCTATCTGGCTGCTGGCTAACGTGCAGAACTGCTTACTCATCACCACCTCCAACCGCTCGGAAGCTTCTGTAGGCTATTGCACCATGGACGGCGACACGGCCGGCAGCATTTCGCCTATTGGCGGCGTCGACAAAGATTTTGTGAAAAAGTGGCTGGTGTGGGCCCAAACGGAACTAGGCTACGCAGCCTTGAGCCACGTCAACAACCTGCAACCTACCGCCGAACTGCGTCCTCTCGAAGAAAAGCAAACCGACGAGCGGGACCTGATGCCCTACGTGCTACTCAACCGCATTGAGCGGCTGGCTTTTTATAATCGGCTCAGTCCGCAACAGGTGCTGGCTACGCTGGTGCAAGAAGAGCCGGCCACGGACCCCGAGCAATTGAAAACCTACGTGAAGCGTTTCTACAGTCTCTGGAGCCGCAATCAGTGGAAGCGCGAGCGGTACGCCCCCAGCTTTCACCTCGACGATTACAACGTGGACCCTCGTTCCTGGCTGCGTTTCCCTATCCTGAGCGGCGGCTACACCGAAGAGTTGAATGCCTTGTAGGTGTCTGGCGGATTATGGCTGAGCTTCAGCAAGAAGCATATTGTTGGGTTTGTGAAATATTGCTTTGTAAGTCATGCTCTTATAAAAAATGTGAAGGGTGGGCGCAAGTTTTATGCGCTAACTTGGCCTAAGTAGATGTAGCCTCAGTAGTCACGGAAAAAGCCGGGCCCTAAGTAGGTGTCATTTCTAGTCTTCAGTTCTCTCTTCACTGGTGTACACCCTTCCGCTACCTGCCGCTCACGGCGTTCTGCCTCCTGCGCAATGCTCGGCTCTTTCCGCTGATGCCGAGTTGATAGCGCAATTACAGCAGGGCAGTGAGGTAGCGTTTCGTACGCTAGTGGAACGATACCAGAACCGTATTTACCGCACGGTACTGGCTCTGCTACGCTCGCCGGAAGAAGCAGAAGACGTGGCGCAGGAAGTCTTTGTGGAAGTCTATCAAACAATTGGCCGGTTTCGGGGTGAGGCCGCGCTGAGCACTTGGCTCTATCGGTTGGCTACTTCGCGGGCCCTGAAACACCGGCAGCGGGCTCGAGCCCAAAAGCGCTTTGCCTATTTCACCAGTCTGCTGGGCTTTGACAACCAGGTGTTGCACGAGTCGACGGACCATGCGCACCCGCAGGCGCAAATGGAAGGGCAGCAGCAGTTGGCGCTTTTACTGGCGCACATTGCCCGATTACCCGACCAGCAGCAGGTGGCTTTTACACTGCGCCACGAGCAGGAACTGAGCTACGAGGAAATAGCAGCTGTTCTCAAAACCACTGTGCCTGCCGTAGAATCCCTGTTGTTTCGCGCCCGCAAAACTCTTCGCAACCATCTTATTCTTCCTCTGCGCCATGCCTGATTCTGCCACTCGTCCCACTGCCGATGAAGAATGGGAAAACCTGCTGCGCCAGTGGCGTACCCAGCAAAATGCTCAACCCCGCCCGTTCTTTTACAGTCGGGTACGCGCCCGGCTCGTCGGCGAGGTATCAGTAGAGCGCCAATTGCAGCGCACCCGGCTGCGCTGGCCCGGCTATGCCATCATGCTGGGTATAGTACTGCTACTTAGCGGCGATGGTGCCGTGCTGCGCTCAGTTGAGCCTGCCAGCCATCATCAACTCTATCCTAGCGGCCGACAAGCATCTTTACCTGGTCGCTGATTGGTTACTGCCAGTACAAACTGCCCCTGCCTGCCCAGTGCTTGAGTGGCGAGCAGTTTGCGAAGTCGTAAGCCGAATGTCTGAGTACCTTTGAGTCCCTTCCATCTTTTCGTAACCATGCTTTCCTTCCTCGCCTACATTACCTGGAATACCGACCCCATTCTGGCCAAACTAGGGCCGCTGACGCTGCGCTGGTACGGGTTGCTGTTCATGTCGGGCTTTGTGTTCGGCACGTTCATTCTCTCGCACATCTATAAGTCGGAGCGGACGTCGCCGCGTTGGGTGGATGTCATTACTATTTACATGCTGGCCGGCACCATTCTGGGTGCGCGGCTGGGGCACGTACTGTTTTATGACCCAGATTATTATCTGACCTCCGAGCACTTCCTGGAGATATTTAAAATCTGGGAAGGCGGACTGGCTAGCCACGGCGCCACGCTGGGGATCTTGCTGGCCTGCTGGCTCTTTGCCCGCAACAACAAGTTCGACTACCTCTGGGTGCTCGACCGCATTGTGATTGTGGTAGCGTTGGGCGGAGCCATGATTCGTTTGGGTAACCTAATGAATTCCGAGATTGTAGGCGAGCCAACAGATAAACCTTGGGCCTTTGTTTTTGTGCGCGACGCCGACCATCTACAGCCGGTTACGCGGCCCTTACCGCCAGGAGCGATACAAATAGCGGCGCAGCCTGTTGTGCGTACCGATGGCAGCCAAACCTACCGGCTGCTGCCCGAAGGTACCCCCATTGCCCCCGACTCGCCGATGGCCGTGCCGCGCCACCCTACGCAGATTTACGAATCGGCGTTTTGTATCTTCTTGCTCGTGCTGCTATATGGCATGTGGAACCGAACCAAGGACCGAACGCCGCGCGGGTTACTGTTTGGGCTCTTCGTGGTATTGTTGTTCACCCAACGATTCCTGGGCGAATTCTTGAAGGAAAACCAGGAAGTTTTCGAGGATAAGCTACCGCTGAACATGGGCCAGATTCTGAGCTTGCCGCTGATTCTAGTAGGCTTGTGGGTATTGTGGCGCGCCGGCAAAGACCCTAAAAATCCGTACGGCTATGCTCCTCGGGATTTAAACGAAGAAGAAGCCAACAACAAAAAGGCCATCAAAGCCTAGTATTTTAGCCTTTGCCTCCCTTGGAGAGGTCTATGAAAGATGATCTAGGCCACAAAGAAAAGCCACCCCTTGCTGAGCAAGAGGTGGCTTTTCTTTGTGGTACCCGGCTTTAGGGCTGCAACTGGTAGCGGTAGAGCGAGCCCTGTTCGGTGCTGATAAGCAGGGTGCCATTGTCGAGAAACAGAATACCCTCGGTTTGGCCTGAGCCCTTGAGAGAAACGGTTTTGGGCGTAGCTTTTAGCGCGCTTTCCAAGTTGTCGCCATCGTAAAGATATAGTTCCTGCTGGCCCACCAAGGCCAAATGACGGCCATCGGGGCTTAAGTCGGCACCGGTTACTTCGCCGGCAACGGGGAGTTTAGCAAGCAACTGCGCCGTTTGGGAGCCCGGCTGATCGGATAAGGTGTAAACTTTGCTGGTGCTTCGCTGGGCGCGGTCTTTTGTGAACAAATAGATCTTACCAGCGTGCCAAAGCGAAGCCTCGCAGTCGAAGTTACGTTCCTCTTTGGCCGGGGGGAAAGCTTTTTGGTCGGCGTAGCGAAAGCTAATTTTACCGATTTTATCGGGTTGATCAGGATTGACGCGGTAGATGGCCAGGTCTTGGCGCGAGTTGTTGTTGTTGCCCGTATCAGTGACATAAATAGTGCCTTTGCCATCATCGGCGAGGCTTTCCCAATCGACGTTTGGTACCGGTAGCTCACGCTGACCGAGCAACTCGCCTTTCTCGTTGATGAGGTAAAGTACCGGCGTTGTGCCCGCGTCGCCGTGGGTGAAGAACGTGCCCGGCCGGATGCCGTGCGCAAGCCCCGAGCTTTCGGGTACGCCGCCTTGCAACTCGCCCACTGCTTGCAGGCCCGTCGCTATTTCTTTGTCGCCTTTCTTGTTCTTCTTGCCTTTCTTCTTTTCGGATTTGGGCGACTCGCCCGACTCGTTGGCAGTGTCACTTTGGGCTTGAGAACAAGCCGAACCTAGTAAAGTAACGAGGCTTAGGGCAAGCAGAGATATCCTGGACATCAAGTAAATGTGGAAAACAAAAGTGGAAATATTGCTGAAACTAACGCTCCAACAATAACAGTGCAGCCTACTACGTAAAACAGAAAGTAAATGGCTAGTTCAACAGTGGATTGCTACTGCGCAGAGGTGGAACAAGGAAGGCTGTTCCTGTGTAAAACAAATGCATTGACCCCGCAGGCCCTTGCCAACTACCACATGGCGAGAGCTTGTTGATTCGGAAGGTTAAGCTCAATCAATAAAAGCCGCGTTGTCTGATTCCTTCGTGTAGTTGCCTCAGTGTTGTGCCACTCTACCGCTAAGGAACTGGGTCGTAGCCGTGGCCACCCCAGGGATGACAGCGGCTCATACGGCGTACGGCTAGCTGGCCGCCGCGCCACGGCCCATATTTTTGAATGGCCTGAACGGCATAAGCAGAGCAAGTAGGCGTGTAGCGGCAGCTAGCCGGGGTAAGCGGCGAAATCAAGTAGCGGTACACCCACAACAGCCCTAACAGCACTTGACGAACTAAGTACGACATAGCAACAAAGAACTACAAAGGGCACGAAAAAATTGCGGCAGGCAAGCCAGAGAAAACCTGGAGACCTATCCGCAACCGAGGGTAGCAAACGCCTGCGCGTTACGGCTACAAAACCTAGCGCCAGCTTTTAGTGCCGCTTGTCAGGAACCTACGTCACCTTCTTTCCGAACAATAGGGCTCCACTCTTTTCGTAAATTCGCTAATCAACCTCACCGGCTGTTTTATTTACTTATTCCCTTTCACTCATGCGTAAAACCAACTGGACGAAAGTCCTGCTCCTAACGCTGCTGCTGCCCCTCACGGCCCGCGCCGACGAAGGCATGTGGCTGCCGCTCTTCGTGAAGCAACTCAACCAAGCCGACATGCAGAAAAAAGGCCTTAAGCTCACGGCCGAAGAAATATACGATGTCAACAATGCTAGCCTGAAAGATGCTGTGGTGCAGCTGGGTGGCTTTTGCACCGGCGAGTTTGTAAGCAGCCAAGGCCTGCTGCTAACCAACCACCACTGCGGCTATGATGCCCTGCAAACCCACAGCACTCCGCAAAACAACATCCTGCAAAACGGCTTTTTCGCTGCTACTAAAGCTTGAAAACGGTAGATTCCAAGAAAGCCGAGGAAAACGAACTGATGAAGTGGATTGCCCAAGACCCCACTCGTGCCCAACAGTATGGCGAGGCCCTCAACTCCATCAGCCAGGCTTACGCCGGGTTGCGCGAGTACAACTCAAGCGCCAACTATGTAAACGAAGCCGCTTTCGGGACAGAAATCATGACGCTGGCTTCGCGCATGATGCCGCTCTACACAACGCTTAAAACCACTCCTGCCGATAAGGCAGCTATTCAGAAGGCGGTTGAAGCCTTGAAGGAGCCGGTAGCCGAGTACTTCAAGGACTATAGCGCCTCAACGGATAAGAAGATGTTTGCCGCTCTGATGAGCTTGTACGGCAAAGACGTACCCCAAGCGCAACTGCCCGACGTGTTCCAGACCGTGCAGAAGCAGTATAACAGTTCTTGGCCGAAGTACGCCGACTACGTGTTCACCAATTCCTTTCTCACGTCGGAAGTTAAGGTTAATGCCTTCTTGGCCAATCCTACCCTGGCGAAACTAGAGGCTGACCCTGGTTTCAAAACCTTCAACTCCGTGTACTTGAATTACACGCAGAACATCCTGCCCAAAATGCAGACCCTGCAAGCGGGCCTCACCCGCGCCAACCGTTTGTACATCGCGGCCTTGCGCGAGAAGAACAGCCAGAAAGTGTATTCGCCCGATGCCAACTCCACCATCCGGCTCAGCTACGGCACCGTGCGCCCCTACAAAGGCCGCGACGCCGTACGCTACGACTACAAAACCACGGCTCAAGGCATTCTGGAAAAGGAAGACCCTACCAACGAGAAGTTTGTGGTACCTAAAAAGGAACTGGAGTTACTCAAGCAGAAAGACTACGGCCGCTTGCTTCGCTGACAAGGATGGCAGCCTGCCTGTCGCCTTCATCACCGACAACGACATCACCGGCGGCAATTCTGGTTCGCCCGTCATCAATGGCCGCGGCGAGCTAATCGGCCTGGCCTTCGACGGCAACTGGGAAGCCATGACCGGCGACCTGGCCTACGACCCGGAGCTAAAGCGCTGCATCAACGCCGACATTCGCTACGTGCTCTGGTGCATCGAGAAGCTGGGCGGCGCCAAGCACATTGTAGACGAAATGACAATTGTCAACAACGGTCCCAACCCCGGCGTGGGGCCTGCTGCTACCGCTTCAGTTGATGCTCTCAGCGACGTGGAAAAGATGAAAGTGAAGACCGAAGACGGTCAGAAAACCAAAGTCAAAAAGAAGAAAGGCAAGGAAAGCGCCGCCGCCGGTATGTAAGTTGAGTTCTGAAGTTATATTCTTTAAAAAAGGTCTTACTGCCACATAGCAGTGAGACCTTTTTGTGTAAATAGGCTTCTATTCATATAATCGTGCAACCACGGATAGTTACAATTGCTCTTCTGATAGCTCAGCAGCAACCCAAATGCCAGCAAAGGCACCGAAGTGACGTTACTTGCTACTTATCACTACCTAACAACATGAATAAATCTGTACGATTAACCGCTCGATTAGCAGGAATATTAGTTGCCGGTTTGCTAGCGGCTAATGCCGTAGCGCAACCTATTATCACCAGCCTAGCGCCAACTAACGCCGCGGCGGGCGCTACCGTAGTTATTAGTGGGACGGGGTTTGCCACAAGTGTCACTCAAAATGCCGTGTACTTCGGAACGGCTCGGGCCGCCGTAACGGCCGCTACTACCACCCAACTCACCGTGCAAGTGCCGGTAGGCGCTTCGTCCATAACACCCGTAACGGTGACCGATTTGACCAATCGGCAAGTAGGATCTTCTTTAAGCTCGGCAACACCAGTTTTCACTCTTCGCTTCACCGGAGCAGCCTTAAATGCCAATTCTTACCAGGTTATTAATTACCCGGTAGGAATGTCGCGTACGGGACAGTCAGGAATAGCGGCTGCCGATTTTAATGCAGATAACTACGCCGATTTTGCTGTGGTTGCGGATGGTGCCTTGCTACTGGTTCTAAGTGATGGGCAAGGAGGTTATGATCCGGCAATTACACTAGCTGCCGGTACCAGGCCAGGTTATGTGAAAGCAGCTGACGTGGATGCTAATGGGGCGGCTGATTTGCTGGTCGGTGCCTCTGGCCAGTTGCTACTACTCCGTAACCTAGGCAACGGCAATGGTTTTGCATCTGCTACCGCCTTAAATCTGAGCGGAGAACGTTTCACAACCGGTGCCGCCACAGGAGGATCAGTGGACGTGCAGGATATGAATGCTGACGGCTTACCAGATTTAGTTGCTGTCATCACAAATGGAGCACTTGCTTTTGGGGAGCAATTAGTGGAGCTACGCAACAATGGCAGCGGATTCAATGCCCCTTCAGTGTTGCTGAGCGGACAGCTTTACGGTCAGGTAGTAGCCGATTTCAACCAGGATAGCCGGCTGGACGTGGCAGTTATAGGCGATGATTTTCCTAAGAGTATAATTTACATAGCCCGTAATGCAACCAACACCGGCTACGCCGCGCCGGAATCAACTAGCATAGGCAACAATGGCAGCGTCTTGTTTGGTGTGCCCCAAGCTACGGATGTGAACTATGATGGCCGACCCGATTTATTGTTGAATGGTCGGTTAAATGGCACTGATGGTATAATAGCAGCACTTCGAACTGCCACTGGTTTTTCCTTCACCCTGGCTTCCACTAATACATCAAACAGTCTACAACCAGTAGCTGATGTTGATGGTGACGGCCTAACGGATATTCTTGTAGTTGATTTCAATAATTTCTATGTCTTGCGCGGACTATCCAGCGGCGGTTTCAGCCAACCTAGTAGTTACGGTCCGGTTGGCAGCAATTTGGTAACCGGTGATTTCAACAATGATGGCCGCTCAGATCTAGCCGTATTCAACTTGGCAAGCGGCAACCTGACTATTTTCCGCTACACAGGAGCTGGTGCCAATACCAACAATGCGCCTACGCTCAACGCCTTATCTGACCTAACACTAACGGAAGACGATGCACAGCAGAATATTGCGCTCAGCGGCATCAGCAATGGTGGCGATGCCGGCCAAGCGGTGACGCTCACTGCCGTCAGCTCCGATCCTAGCTTGGTACCCAACCCAACTATTAGCTATTTCAGCCCCACCAGCACCGGCACATTGCGCCTGCGGCCCGCTCCTAATGCGTTTGGCACCTGTACTATCACGGTTACAGCGTCCGATGGGCAAGCTCAGAATGGCACCTTCAGCCGCACGTTTCAAGTGACGGTCGGCGCGGTGAACGACCCGCCGACCTTGGATGCTATTCCTGATCTAGTGTTGACGCAACCTACCTCACCGATTACTATTCCTTTGTCAGGCATTAATTCGGGAGCGGTCAATGAGAATGATATTTTAAGTCTGAGCGCCATTTTCACTGTTACAGCTTCAGTTGGCGGCTTGAACAGTGGTGTCTTTACGTATACTAGTCCGTCAGTTAGTGCTGTGTATCAACCGCCGTTTAGTGTCGGAACAGCTCCGTTTTCGACGCCAGGCTTGATTGCTACGGTAACTATTACGGTAAGTGATGGCCAAAGCACCAACAATACAACTAGCAGAACCTTCCGTATTTATTATAATCCGGGTGGCGTGAATCCTAATCAACCTAGCGTTGCCCCACTTCTCGATCCCATTGCCGATGTAACCGCCAACCGTGCTCTTGCCATCCAAACTCCGGTTTCTTTAGCTGGAATCGGTGACGGTGATCCTAACCAAGTATTACCCCTGACTGTGACGGCCACTAGTTCCGACCCCACGCTGGTAGCCGTAGGGCCAATGAACTATACTAGCCCTGATGCTACTGGTAGCTTACCTTACACCATCAGCACTACACGCGGCGGCACTGCCACCATCAGCGTAACGGTAAACAACGGCCAGAGCCAGAACGGGAGTGTCACGCGCAGCTTTCGTATCACGGTGCCTCAGGTGTTAGGCACAAGTGCTTATCAGCCAACAGTAGTGAAGTCAATGGAACTGTACCCGAATCCGGCACCGGGTGGGCATTTTTGGTTGAAAAGTGAAACTGCCGGCCCCGCCGACGTGACGGTAATCGACGTGACGGGCCGCGTGGTGTGGCAGCGCCGATTGGCCTCCTTGCAGCAACCTCAGTTACTACAATTCCCAGCCGCCGCTACTGGCATGTACCTAGTGCGCGTACGCACTGCAACGGGCACTACCACGCAACGAATGGCGGTGGAGTAGCCTGATTAGTTACAGATTGAAAGCCTGCACAACGTCCCGGTCTTGGTAAGGTCGGGACGTTGTCTGTAAAATGAAATCAAGCAATTAGTTGTTGGCCCAACGAATTAGGCAGAGAATAATATGAAAGAATTTATGTGTCTAGAATTCTAAATCTACTATCATTGACGGTTCTATCTGCTTGCTTATGAGACAACTCTATCTTATTGTAGTTATTTTATTTCTATTGGTAATTACCGCCTACGGCCAAGGCAACGGCCCGGGGACGCGCGGTGCGCGAGCAGCAGGACTTGGCAATGCTTCGGTGACACTGAGCGACGTATGGGCGGTGGGCAACAATGTAGCGGGCCTGGGACAGCTAAGCGGGCCAACGGTAGGCGTATATGCCGAAAACCGTTACCTGCTAGGTGCGCTAAACACGGTGGCTGTGGCGGCGGCCATGCCGCTGGGTGAGGTGGAAAACAACAAGGCCAAAAATGGCGTGGTGGGTGTGGAGGTGCAGCGTTTTGGCGGCAAGCTCTACAGCGAACAACGCGTGGGCGCCGGCTACGGTTACCGCGGGGGCTTGGTAAGCATTGGGGCCCGAGTGGATATGTTGCAGCTCAGCATCGAGGGTTTGGGCAGCAAGCGGGCACTGGCACTGTCGTTGGGAGGACAAGCGGAATTAGTGCCGAAGCGCCTGGTATTTGGCGCCTATCTCTACAACCTCAACCAGGCTAAACTAGCCGACTATCAGCAGGAGCGGGTGCCCACCGTGCTTAAAGCCGGCTTTTCGTATCGGCCTACAGACAAGGTGCAACTCAACATCGAAACCGAGAAAGACGTGGAGCAGGACGCCGACTTCAAGGCCGGTCTCGAATACCGCATCATCGAAAAGCTGGCGCTGCGCGCTGGCTTCCGAACCCTAACCGAGGAAGCTACGGGCGGCCTTGGATTCCACGCCGGCGCGCTCCAGATTGATTATGCCGCGGCTTGGCACGCCGCCTTGGGGTTAAGCCAACATGTAGGCGTGGGCTTTGTCTTCGAGAAGAAGTGATGCAGTACGCGCTGTTCAACCGTAAGTGGTCTTCATGGCCCAAGCGTTGCCTAGGAGCACTGGCCGTACTACTACTGGCAACGCTCGTTGGTCAGGCGCAGGAATACGCACGCCCACCCGCCGACTTAGATCGGCTGACGCAGGAGTTGTTTGCCGAAATTCAGAGCGACCAAGTGCCGCATGAGGACCTCTACGAAACGTTGCTGCAATACTACCAGACGCCTCTCAACCTTAACACCGCCACCCGGGAAGAGCTTCGGGGGTTGTTGCTGCTTTCCGAAAGCCAGATTACCAACCTGCTCGACTACCGGCAGCAGCGCGGGGCACTCCTTACGCTGTATGAACTGCAAATAGTGCCCGGCTTCGACGTGCGAACTATCTACCGCGTGGCGCCCTTCGTGACGGCGCAAACTGTGGGAGCAAGCAACGCACTTCGGGGTCCTCTCTGGCAACGCGTATTCAAAGAAGATAACAATGCACTGTTTGTGCGCTACGAACGAGTGCTGCAAGACCGTACAGGCTATGCTGCGGCGCCGCTCGACAGCCTCGGGCACAAACCTACGCGCTACCTGGGGTCGCCCGACAAGTTATTGGTGCGCTACCGCGTCAGTCATACCAAAGATTTCAGCTTCGGTTTCACTGCCGAGAAGGATGCGGGCGAGCAACTAGTATGGAACCCGAGTGCTCGTCGCTACGGGGCCGATTTTCTGTCGGGGCACTTGGTGTTGCAGGAGCGGGGGCGGTTGAAAACGCTGGCCGTGGGCGACTACCAATTGCAATTCGGGCAGGGCCTGCTACTGTCGTCGGGGTTGCAGGTCGGGAAGGGAGCCGAAACGATTACCACGCTCCGGCGCAGCTCGGTGGGGGTGCGGCCATATTCGTCGGTATTGGAGAGTACCTTTTTTCGGGGAGTAGCGGCTACCTATAGTTTAGCCCCAACGGTGCGGGCTACGGCTTTCGTTTCGCGCAAGCGGGTGGATGCCAACGTGCAGCTTGCCGCCGATTCGCTGGCAGAGTTCGATGAGTTTTCCTCGGGCTTTCAACTCACGGGCTTCCACCGCACGCCCAGCGAACTAGCCAACCGGCAAGCCTTACGCGAGACGGTGGCGGGCGGCAACCTCAGCTACAACAGCCGCAGCAGCAACTTTGCCGCCGGCCTCACCGCCGTCGATACTCATTTCGATAAAGCCATCCAGCGCCGTCCCGAACTCTACAACCAGTACGAGTTTCGGGGCCAACACAACTTGGCATTGAGCGCCCATTACAGCTACGTGCGCGGCAACGTGCTGCTCTTCGGCGAAACGGCCCGCAGCAGTTCCGGCGGTTTGGGGACCGTTAATGGGGTGCTGGCTAGTATTGCACCCACCTTCGACGTGTCGGCGCTGATGCGGCACTACACCCGCGACTTTCACACCCTCTACGGTGGTGCACTCAGCGAAAACACCCGCAACATCAACGAGTCGGGCTTATATCTGGGGCTGAAGCTACGGCCGGTGGCCCGGTGGGAGGTGTCGGCTTATTACGACCGATTCTGGTTTCCGTGGTTGAAGTACCAAGTGGGGGCTCCCTCACGTGGGCACGACTGGCTGGTGCGCGTAGCGTATGCGCCCACTAAAACCAGCTTGCTCTACGCCCAGGTACGCACCCGTGACAAAGAGTATGACGCCGCCGGTGACCGGCCTTTGCCGCTGCTGGTACCTACCGTGCGCCGCAGTTTGCTGCTTTACTACGATGCCAGTCCCGCTACTACGCTTGGGTTGCGCACCCGTGTGCAAGGCACTCGCTACCGGGAAGACCAGGGACCTTGGCGCAGCGGCTATGTGTTGGCGCAGGATGTTAGCGTAGGGCTTGGCCGCCGCCTGCGCCTAACCGCGCGCTATGCCCTTTTCGATACCGACGACTACGATACCCGGCAGTACGTTTTCGAGCAAGACGTGCTCTATGCCTTCTCGGTACCCGCGCTTTCCGGGCAAGGCACCCGCATCTATGGCTTAGCTGAAATTAGTTGCACCCGGAGCCTTACGCTTTGGCTGCGCCTTGCCGAAACTTCTTATCGGCATCAGCGCACAGTGGGCTCGGGGCTAGAGGAAACTGAAGGCCCGCGTCGTACCGAGTTCAAGGCGCAAGCCCGGTATCGTTTCTAAGCACCTACTTCACCTGTTTGCAGACCCGCCAGTTCGTGCCTTTCGCTTGCACGGGCTGGCGTGTTGTGCTTGGTTGTATCGTCGTGCATGGCAGAGCACGCCTTGCAGCCCCACCAACTAATTCACAAAACACGACAAGGAGCACAAGGCGCCATTACAGTTGCTTGATCAACAGGAACTAGGAAGCAGGACGCTAGTAGTCTACACTTTAAGATTTCAGTGGTAGATATCGTAAATTCTTTTTGGCCTAGCAGCAACCTGAGAGGCTAACCTCATTCCGTTTCCGAGAAGAATTTATAGATTATATTGGCCTATTACGGGTTGGTATGCAATAGCAAAGCATTGTAACGCCAGTCTATTCACTTCTCCTCCCTATTAAATGAAAGCACGCATACGAGCCGACGTTACGACCTTTCGGCATTTCCTGGCGGTAGTAGTCGGAGCTGCCTTAATCGTTAGTTCCGCTTCAGCCCAGGTAAACACCTACACCTTCGCCCCCGTGGCTGGTACGTTCACGCCCCTGACCAACGCCACTCCCATGCCTGTGCTGCAAGAAGACGATGCTTTGTCGCCGGCAATACCAATTGGTTTTTCTTTCACTTACGACGCCACCGTCTTCACCCAGCTACAAGCGTCGTCTAATGGTTTCCTGACCTTCAATACGGCCAACCTGGAAGCCGGCCAATCCAACAACTTAACTACCGCCTCCGGGTTACGCCCCCTGATTGCCCCCCTTTGGGACGATCTGAGCGGCCAGGGTGGCACGGCTTCGTACGCCACTACGGGCACGGCTCCGAATAGAATTTTTACGTTTGAATGGCGCAATTTTCTTTGGGATTATGATGCCACCAACCCTGGTGTATCGTTTCAGGTGAAGCTCTACGAGGGCTCCAACAACATCGAATTCATTTATCGGCCCGAAGGCGGGGCGTTGAGTGTACCTTCTGCTTCCATTGGGCTAGGAGGAACTGGCGCCGGAGCCGGTAGCTACCTGGCTCTCAACAATGCCTCGGCTGCCCCCACCGCTAGTACCACCGCCGATCCGCGCAACATTGCTACCGTGCCAGCTTCCGGGCAGATATACCGATTTGTGCCGCCAGCAGTTATTTGTGGCACTCCCCGCAACGTTGTGGTTGGCTCTGTCAGCAACACTTCCGCAACGGTCAGCTTTTCGGGTGGGCTAGGCAACAACAGCTACGCAGTTACTTATACCCCCATGGGTGGCACCGCTACCACCGTTACGCCCGCCCCCACTAGCTCGCCTTTCATTGTCACGGGCCTCATGCCCAGTACCGTCTATTCCCTTACGGTTCAGCCCGTTTGTGCTAGCGGGGTGGTAGGCAATGTGCTCACCAGCACGTTCACAACCAGCGCCGTAGCAGCCCCCACCAACGACGACCCTTGCGCGGCTACGCCGCTGCCCGCGCCGTCTAGTGCTGCAACTCCGGTTAATGCCACCAACGTGGGCGCTACCACTACCACCGGCAGTGTGGCTCCCGGCTACACTACTCCGCCGCCCATGGGCTGCGGAGTGGCTGTTAATCCCAAGGATGTATGGTTCCGTTTCACTACCAACGCCACGGGTGCGGGCAGTTCCAGCGTGGGTATTGCTACCACGGGTGCCGCGGCGGGTTCTGTTCGGGTGTTTTCGGCTACCTCGTGCTCCGCAGGCTTCCGGCAAGTGGCTTGCAAAGGCGGCGACACCAACAACTCACCGGCTGGCTCTTTGAACGTAACCGGCCTTACACCGAACACCACGTACTACATTGCCGTGTCGCCGTATGCCACTCTCGATGTGCAAGGCCCATTTACTATCAGCCTCAATAGTATGGTGTTGAGTGCGCAACGGCAATTCGTTGAAGGCGAGGTACAGGTATTTCCTAACCCTACTGGCACCGGCCAGCTAACGGTGCGTGTAAGTGGTGCTAGCACCTTGGGCACAGCCCAGGCTACGCTGCTCAACACGTTAGGCCAAGTGGTAGCAGAGCATACGCTCGCAGTTCGTAGTGGCGTGGCTCAGCAGTCGTTCAACACGGCTACGTTAGCCAAGGGCATCTATATGCTACGCTTGCAAGCGGGCAAGCAAACGGTCGTTCAGAGAGTGGTACTTGAATAGCGCCTACTCAAGAAGTACGCTCCTTCAACAGCAAAGGCAGCATCCAAGCGGGTGCTGCCTTTGCTGTTTTCAGTGGCTATTAAACGGGTGGTGCTTCAGCATGCGGGTGCTGTAACAAGCAGGGCAGCCCAAGCAGACTTTCCGTCTATTTCCAATTCCTGACCACCTTTCAAACAGGTTATAAAGGGCGAATTACCTTGTATTAGTTGAAAATGAATAAGGAGTTGAGGGTAAGGTAAATCGGCAACCTGATGATTGAAAACGACTTTCCAGTTGTGGATGTCCGCTCCAGCGGGGTTGAAATTTGGCGCCAAGTACGATGTGAAATTCAAGCTTGCCACAAAGAAAAAGGTGGCTCCTACACAGGAGCCACCTTTTCAAGTAGTCACTAACTCAATTTGTTACTGCTTCATCAGCTTCATTACGGCTGTGCCTTCTGGCATATCCAAGTGGAGCTGGTACACCCCCGTGCTAAGCTTGCTTAGGTCGAGTGAGTGCTGCAACGGAGCGCCGGCTTTGTTGAGCACAGTCCGGTCGACGGTGCGGCCCAAAGCGTCGGTGACGCGCAGTGTGATGGTACCGCGCTGCGCGTTATCAATATTCACCTGGAACAAGCCTGCACTTGGGTTCGGGAATACCTGCACGCCACGAAGCAGCGCTGCGTTCTTGTTGCCAAGCACCGCTACGGTCACGCAGCTCTCGTTGGAATAAGCCGAAAACCCCGTTGCATTGACAGCCCGAATGCGGTAGCAGTATATACCGTTGGCACCTTCAATTTGGGTGGTAGTGAACGTGGTGTTAGCGGGCACGGAGGTCAAAAGTTGATACGTCGTGTTGTTGGCGCCCGTCCGCTCGATTTGGTAGCCCGTTTCGTTGTTGGCGTTGTCCAGCCACACCAAGTTTACGTTGGCTACATTGTTGGTTACCCCGTTGAGAAGTGCCGTTAGCGCCGTTGGAACGGCTGGTACTTCGCCCAGAGTGCAGAGTTCCAGGCTCCAGCCGGTAAGCTCACCGCCGTTGCCGGGCGCGTTGTCGGTTACCGTCAGCGTCCAGTTGCCATTAGCCGGGTCATTCAGCAATTCAGCAAACGAGTTGGCCGGCCGATACGTAGCGCCGCCCGTAAGGGGGCAGGCTACGGCCGCCGCGGCAGCATCGCTCAGATTCACGTTGATATCGGCGGTGCCAGGGCATGCGTTGGCCAGTAGCACCACTGTGCGGCCGGCAGGGTTGGTGAGCGAAATTGTTAGTTCGCCCGCATTGGGGTGGGTGATGGCTAAGTTGCGAATCCGAATGTCACCCACTCGCTCCACAGTTTGCACGTTCAGCACCGACGTGATAGTGTTGGCCGCAGACTCCGCAATAGTTACGGGTACCTGCGTCGCCGCCGTGGTGGTACAGGTTAAGGCCCCTATTTCGAAAGCACTAGTAACCGAATACGGCGCCGGACCGCAAGAGCTGACGGCGCGCACGCGCCAATAGTACGTGGTGCCCGCTGTCAGATTAACGGTAGAAGCCGTAAAGCTGGTTGTCGTGATACCTCCCTGCGTAAGGAGCACCGTAGTAAAATTGGCGTCGGCGGCAATCTGCAATTCATAGGCGGCAGCTTCTGGCACCGCGCTCCAAGAGAAGCGCGGCCGCGGGCCTACCCGATTTCCCGCCGTTGGGCTAACCGGTACGGCGGCGGCAGTGGCGGCGGGCAGCACCCGAAACGAAAACTGCTGCGCTTGGGTTTCCGCCCCGCTGCTACCCGTAAGCGAGATGGAATACAACCCGGCCGGGGTAGCACTGGTGGAGGTAATGGTAGCCTGCACCGTAGTGCCCACCGTGGCGCTACTGTTATCGTAGCTCACGGTAACGCCCGCTGGCAGGCTGCTAGCCGATAAGGCAACCGTGCCCGTGAAGCCTTGAATGGCTCCCACCGTAACCGGCACTGTGAGGGAGGTGCCAGGACAAATAGAGGAAATCTGATTGGCCGCCGGGCTCAGGAAAAAAGTCGGCGTGCCGCTGTTACGAATCGTGAAGTTCTGGTTGGAAAGATCAAAGAAGATATTGCCCGAGGCCTGCACCTTAATGCGGGCCGTGGTAGTGGTAGCCACGGAGGCCGGCACCGCCACGTTCTCGAATCCGTCGTTGGGCGTGTTAGCCAACAACACCGTAGGGAAAGTCAGGCCGCCATCGGTGGAAAGCAGAATGTCTACGTTGGCCGCATTGATGGGCGCGGCGGTTGTGTTGGCTACGTCCCAGGCTACTTGCTGCGGTGCACCGGCCTGCCACGAGGCCGCGGCCGTGTTGGGCACGGTCACTAAGAAAGGCCCAGCCGCTCCCGCTACCACCACGTTCATCGAGTCGTAGTCAACACCTCCGCCCGTGGCGCGGTTGTCGCGAGCCACGAGGCGAAACACCAACCGGCGCGAATAAGAAGGTAGAATTTCCCCGAGAGCCGTGGTGTTAGCCAGCAGGTTGGACAGCTGCGGAAACGTGCGGGACGAACTGGTAGTGGGCGTGAAAACCCGGAAGATAGGCGCATCGCCAACTGGGGCCGTAGGAGCTCCTTGAGGGCCCAGGTTGAACTGTTCCCAAGAGTAAGTGAGGGGGTCAGTATCGGCATCAGTAGCCGAACCCGTGAGGGTAAAGGGAGTTCCTATCGGAATGCTGTAATTGGTGCCGGCATTTACAACCGGTGCCGTATTGCCAGTAGCCGTATTCACGCTACAGTTGCCGAGCCCACCTACGTACGTAATAATCTGGTCGTAGCTCCGGCTATGGAAATACGGGTCGCTGTTCGGCTGGACATTCTGAGGAGAGCAAATGCCCGCATACGCCATGATCGTAGTGCCACTACCGGGCTCGTAAGCCGAAGTGGCCGTGCGGTTGCCACCAGCGCAGCTGCCGGTGCTGCCATTAAACGTGTGCGCGCCGCCGAATTGGTGTCCAATTTCGTGCGCCACATAGTCGATGTCGAAAGCATCGCCACTTGGGTTAGGCAAACCAGTGGAACCACGGGCTTTCAAACCAGCGCGGCATACCACTCCCAGGCCTGCTATACCACCATCGGCGGTATTGAAGATGTGACCGATATCGTAATTGGCCGCACCAATAAGACTATCCACCACCACTTGGTTTCTGAGCAGCGTCGCACTATTGCTCAGGTTGCTGTACCGATCTGTGACAGGATCCAAGAAAATGAGGGTGTCGGTTTGCGGAACCAACACGAGGCGGATAGCCAGTTCTTTTTCATACACGCCACTCACACGGTTCACCGACGCAACGATGGCCGCCAGCGCGCCCACCGTGGTGCCGCCCTTGGTGGCTGCGTATTCGCCGGTGCAGGCCATAGCCAAGCGGTAAGTCCGCAGCGTAGCGCCGTTGGGTACGCGGCCTGCCGTCGGAGCTGGCAGCACCGGCGCCGATTCGGTGGTGGCGCAACCCCAGCTTTGAGCTGCTTGGCTCATGCTGCTCTTGTTGAAGACGAGGTGCTGCACCGCGTTGCCATTCGCAGCCGGATCGATATAAACGGTGCGGCTCGCCCCCTGAATCAGGGCGTGAAAGCCAGCCGGCGACACATCCAGCCGGACACTGGCCGTGGCGTCATCGAGGCTTTGCCCCACGTAGGTTTTAATCATGGGATAGCGCGCCGCCAGTCGCGGGTCCATCACGGGCACTTGCGCCATCCGGTAGCGCTCGGAGGTGCCATTGGGTAGCGGCAAAGAGATAACCGTAGTGGAATTGCGCAGTCTAGCTTCGGTAGGAGCTTCGGCCAGGGCCGCCCGCAGAGCGGGTAGCTGCACATTCACGGCGCGGTATTGCCTCAGCGCTTGAGTAGTAGCTCTGGAAGCAGTCGGCAACGGCTCAGTGGCATCAGCCCATAGCACCCGTTGCGCAGTCGCCGCGAAGGGGGTGCTAGCCGCGAGTAGTAAGCCTCCTAAAAGAGCTTTCCGCCAAGCGCGCCGCGAGAAAGTAAAGGGTGATAGCATAGAAAGTAGAAAAGGTGGAGAAGTGAAGAAAAGCAGTCCTATTGTATGGGTCTAAGTTAATGTTTTTTAACTGCCATACTGCGGAGTGGAATGGGTATTAGGCACTATAAACAGGAGTTGTAGTTTCTGCTTGCGAGACAAATTCAAAGGGTTTGCAGAACATTATCAGATCACGAGACTCTAGCCGCCACTACCATCAATGTACAGTACAAATCGGCTAGAGTGTGGATAACTGCTATTTTCCCAACATTTCACCTTTTTTGATCGGTTCTGCTGCACTGGTCGAAGCATCTTACTATTCTGGTAATCACGAATAGTATGAGCTTAACATATAAGATATTTCGGGCAGCACAGCAGGACTAAATACTTAAACAAACTATTCATGCGCTCAGCAAAACCTAGGCGCTAGCACGGAAGTAGCAAACCAACCAGCAATAGATAACCATTACGTGAACAAGGATGCGCGAAAGCCACAAATTTTTGGTTGCTGCATTTATTGAATCAGCTTGCCTGTGCTTGCAAGCTGATTCCGAATAGCTCTAACAACAGCGCCCAACTTACAGATAAGTCGGGCGCTGTTCCTAAAGGAAGTGTGCTGGCTACCTATTGCTGGCCGTAGTTAATACGTTGGTTGAATTGACTCGGGAGGCAGAACGCCCCGGTACGTGTGACGGGCCGCTTTGCCGTTAGACTTCTTTCCCGACGACTTGCCTAGCCACGCGGCTAGTACCACGCCAGCGCCCACCGCTACGGCGGCAGTTACGACCGGATACAAGGCGGCTGTGGTATAGAGGCTAGTTTCGCGGGTGTGCCCGTCGTAGTTGCCCCGCGCTTCCAGCTTGCCGGTGGGACGGTCGAGTCCGTTGTTTTCGAGCGGACCGGCAGGATATTCAGCTTGCTCCTGCTTCACGAACACGTTTTCCATGAACTTGTCGAGCAGGCGCGGTGCCCAGTGATTCATAGTTTCCATCATCTTGCCCCCACCGCCTACCGTCACTTCGGGCGTTGGAGTTTCGGCGGCGTGCAAAATGGCGCGTGCCACGGTTTCAGGAGCGTAGGCAGGGGGCGCGTGCTTGGCTTCCCGCTCCATAAAGTTCTTGGCATGCAGCGGGTAAGGTGTATCAATGGCGGCCGGCTTGATGAGCGTAACCGAAATGGGCGCTTCGTCGAGTTCCAGTTCCATGCGCAAACCGTCGGTGAAACCTTTCACGGCGTGCTTGCTGGCGCTGTAAATACTTTGCAAAATGGCCGTGGTTTCCGACAGAATGCTGCCGATATTAATAATGGCCCCGCCGCGCTGCTTGAGATGTTTGGCGGCCTCCAACGACCCGTAAATCAACCCCCAAACGTTGGTCTCAAACAGCTTGCGCATGTCTTCAATCGGCACTTCTTCAAGCTTGCCATAAATGGAAACCCCAGCGTTGTTGATCCAAGTGTCGAAACCACCGAATTGCTCCTGGGCCACTTGTGCAATGCGCTGCACTTCCTCTTGGCTGCTCACGTCGGCTACCACATAAGTTGCTTGGCCACCGTCTTCCATTATCTCGCTGGTTAGCTGTTGCAGCGCTTCCTCGCTACGAGCAGCTAACACCAACTTAGCACCTTTCTTGGCCGCCATGCGCGCCGTAACTAAGCCAATACCCGACGAGGCACCGGTAATAACAACAACTTGTTCGGAAAGCTTTTTTAGGTTGATTTTCATAGGTTGTAGGTAGGATGAGTTCAGTAGGGGAGTACGACGAATGCTAGGCTTTGATACAAAAAGACCTTGTCATTAAGCATACATATCCTCGTCACGAACTGACTTGCGAGCACGAGGCAGCGCCGCGCCCTTGGCAACGCCGAGATGCCCGAAAGTTGTATCTACCGGGTCGAAGGCTGTAGAGCTTCGCGCTACAGCCTCCGTCAGGCTACTTGAGCAATACTCAAACGCCAACGCCAACCCAAGGTCGGTGCAGCCAAGTGTTGCGTTGCTACCGCCGCCAGCCGATTTTCGCACTGCCCTCCCTGACGACAATAACCAAGCCTTCAACCTCACTTCGGTGAGACAACCTTGCCGAAGTTATGCCGCCAATAGGCATAAGAAAAGCCCCTCGGAATCAATTCCAAAGGGCTTTCCATGCTAATGATTCACTGTTTTACGCGTCGGTCTTCACAAGCACCACTTGCGCTTTATCGGCCGTGCTGATGCGGCGGCGGAAGTCCTGATACGCGGGATATTCCGAGCGGGCAAACCGGGTGCGAGGCACCAGCAGCCGGCGCACATACAGCAAAGTACCATCAGGAAGGGCCTGTACCTGGCTGGAGTACGTGCCGAAAGCGGTGCTGAGTTGTATGGGGGCCGGCAAGCTTTCGGGCTTGAAGCCGGCGGGTACATGAATGCGCACCGTATCGGCGTAGCTAAATGAGTTTTCGAGCCAGATAGCGGTCCGCCGCTCACCAGCACTAGGTGGCAGCGCATTCCAGCGGCTCAGCAAGTTGGGCGTCAGGAAAGCCCGCTTGCCCGACACGTTTGCCCAGCCTGGTAGTGCCAACCCCAACGTCTCGGTAAGGGCTGGTATGGGCCCCCGCTTGTCGGCTGCGTACGTCAGCTTGTTGATCGTGAAATTGGCCAGCGGCAAGTTTTCGGCCAGCACTTTCTTTTGGTCGGTTACATTCAAGGCGTTAGCCAGCACAGCATAGTTGTCTTGTTCCAAGCCAGTGCGGCGGGTGCGGATGCTGGCGGTGGCGCTGCCTTTCTCATCCAAGTACACGTCGGCGAGCCGCTCGCGCCGGTTGTCGGGGGCGCCGTAGCGGGGGGTGCGTACCAACTGGCCGCCCTGTGGCGTGATAAGCAAGGCGTGGCGGTTGCCGGTGAAGCTGCTCATATAGCCAAACGCGTTGGTTTGGCTGGTGCATTCCAACCACACTGTGTCGCGCTTGGCGGCTTTCTGTAGCGGCACGCACAGCACTACGTGGTTGAACTGTTGGCTCGGAAACTCGGTGCGGATATCTTCCTCGTTGGCCCGCACCAGCGCGCAATATGCCGTAACGCCTGCTGCTTTCAACAAGGCTTGGCAGTAGTTGGTAAGGGCCTTGCAGTCGCCGTAGCCGTTGGCGGCCACGCTGGAAGCCGGAAACGTCTGCCAGCCACCAAGACCCAACTGCACCGACACGTAACGGGTATTGGCCTGCAACCACTCATACACTTGCTTGATGCGCGCCCGCTCGTTGGTTTCGCCTTGCACCAGCGCGGCTATTTTGGCTTGCACGGCGGCCGGCAGCTCGTCGCGCCCCATATTCAGCTGATAACTCCAAAGGCCCAGTGTTTGCCACGACGTGAGTGTACCTAAGTGACCTTGCACTTCGAACTGGCTCGGGGCCGTAAACACCACCGGCGTCGTCTCGGACACGGGTGGCCCGTCAGGCTCGTCTTCCACGGCGGCCAAATTCTGTACCCGCCACTCGTAGGTCTGCAAGCCCCCAGCCTGCGTGCTGCGCGTTACCGCCGTGCCCGGCGGTAAATCACGCTCTAGGTAGCGTAAGGGCAATTCGGTGGGCGTCAGTACCCGAAACATTGCTTGCTCCACGGCCACCTGCTCGGTGGACTGGGGCCGCCAGGTGGAATAGAAGAGGGTATTGGTGGAATTGGTTTCGTACTCGAATTCCACCGTGTAGGGGTATTGGGGCTGACGCAAATCGGCGGTTCGCCCCCGCCCATCACTGGCCAAACTAGAACCATCAGACAAGGATACATCCCTGATATCCGACGCTTTAAGCGTGCGCAATAGGCGGCCATCGGCATCGTACACGAAGCCACGCAGGTAATTCACCGAATTGAGTTGATCATAAGCAACCAAAATGCGGCCATAATCGGAACCAGCTTCATCGAAGACAGTAACAGCGCGCCGCTCGGTATCAATGGTTCGCCCCGCCGACTTCACTAGCAATGTTTCCTCAGACAGGCGGACTACCGCGTGCGCATTCTCGCGTAAGGCAGCAGGTATATCTGCCACCGGATATTTAGGGACCGGGCCGGCTAGTACGGTACTCGCCAATAGGCTCGCACCTAGCAGCAGGCCACTGCGGCGCCCCGATTTCAAGCAATAGAGAAGACTACTCATGATTTCTTCTTCAACACGATTTGCTCGGTCTGCTTAGCCACTACCAGCCGGTAAAACTCACGCAGACCTGCGTATTCTTCGGCCGAGTACACGGGCCGGCTTAGATTAAGCCGGCTCATCAACTGGATGGTAGCTCCCTTAGGCTGCGCCTGAAACACGAACCGTCCGCCGTTGTCGGGTAGGGCAATGGCGGCCGCTTTCGGCAACTCTTCCACTTCGTAGCCGGCGGGCAGCGTGAGGGTGATGATCAGTGTCTCGTCCAGGGCATAGCCAAAGTCCACGGGGAACTTGCGGTCCTCGTGCACGAATGGGTTACGGGCATTGCCGAAGTGCTGCATGGGCTTGAGGTAAAGCATAGTGGCGGGCGCATCGGTTCCCGCTGCCGTTAGTTCGTAGTCGAAGGTTAAAGGCTTATCGAGGGCTTCGCGCTGGCTGAACTGGTACTTGTTCAGGTTCCAGCCTTCCCGGCCGTGCAGCAATTCTTCCACAAACTTCTTCTCGCCTTTCGCATTAAGTTGGGTGCGCTGCCGCAAACCAGCGTAGCCGCTGTGTTCGGAATGTACCTTGCCCGTGTAGCCGCCCTTGTCATCGAGCGTGAGTTGAATCTGTTGATATTCGGTGAGGCGATGCTGGGGAGCCAAGCTGATCCAGCGCGATTCAGATGCTTTCGGCATAATAAGACGTCCCGAACCGTTGAGGCAGCGCGTAGGCAGCATACCGCAGGGAATCAACTCCTCGGTGGCATCCACCATCATTTCTTTGCCTTCAGGCAGCGCCACGTGTGCCACCACATAGTTGAAGCGCGAAAGCAGCGGCATAAATTCCTGATTCACCATGCCGTGGTCACGGGTACTCAGCAGTACTGGATTGGCTTGAAAACCGGCTTCGCGCAACGCGGCAATCAGCAGCAGGTTCACGTCGGCGGCTGTGCCACGGTGCTGGTCATACGCCTTGCGAATGGTGCTGGTGCTATAGAGCCAGTCGTGGCCGTCGTATTTCACGGCTTTGCGCACCAAGGCATGAATAGCCTTCACGCGAGCGGCTGGGTCTTTCTCCTGGGCCAGTAGCGGCGTAAGTTGCTCTTTCAGGAAGCTGCCCCGCTTGAGCTGCATCCCAAAGTTCTCGCTAGTTAGCAGGTCGTCGTTGATTTTCTCCCAGCTGTCGGCTACGGCATGATACGGCTGGCCCTCCCAGCGTACCCCGGCCAACTCGAAATCGATGCGCGACAAGTAATTTCGGGAAGTGGTCATGAAGGGTTCTTCCCGGAAGGCGGGTACGTCTTGCGTTACCCAGCGGTGCGTTTTCAGCGGAACGTTTACTGTACTACTACTGCCCGAAACGCGCTGTGTGTTGAAGCCGCCTCCCGTAAAGCTTCCGCTTTCGTGCAGAGTTACTTGCATGGAGCTTTCCGAGTGTTCGGCTATGGTGGGCGCCACATAGCCTTGCATCATCATCTTATAGTCGAAGTAGGTCGGAATGGAGGCTCGGTATTCGCTCCAACGTACCGGAATAGAGTGTTGAAATTGCCAGTCCTGGAAATTGAAGGTGAAGTCGGAGACAACTGTGTAAGAGTATTCAATAACCGAGCCTTCACGCACATTGGGCAATGTAAACTTGCGCATCGTTACGTTGGCGCTGGCTTCCTCGCGGAAGATGGTAGCGTCGAATTTCTCTTTCACTACTTCCTGGTTAACCATGTTGTAGGTGAAGCCGCGTACGTTCGTGAGCTTTTCCTCGCGGCTGCTCTGATGGTAAAGTGGCACCTCTACCGTGGCCCAATCATACCCCGCTTTGCTTAGAATTTTGATGCGCGTAACTCGGTCGAATACCACCCGAAAGTCACCCTCGGCGTATTCAAAGCGGGAGCGGCCATAGTCGCATAGCACTACGGCCTCGGCAGCACTGTCGGCCACAAAGCTTTTAGGAGTGAAGTCCTCAGGATTGGGTTTGCCGAATTTGATGGGGTCAGCTTGGCCCATTGCCGACAGCGTGGCTGCACTACCAAGCGCAGTTAGCAACGCAATCCGGCAGAATGCAATTTTTTTCATACAATAGATAATAGAGGGAGAGCAAAGGCGATGATAGTTCCTGCTAAAAGCAGGAAGGAAGAATATATTTTAGAAGGAGTTGGCGGAGATAAAAGAACGGCTAAGGAATATTACCTGTTTGCAATTTATAAGATAAGCTCGTCAATAAAAAGTTAAATTATAACAAACTAATTATTAATATAAATTTAGTTGCTTACTGCATTCAGCTTACTTCCTGCGTACCACCAGCATTTCGGCGTATTTAGAAGCGGCACGCTGGTGAATCTCGCGAAGGGCAGCGTATTCGGCGGGGCTATAATCACACTTCAGGAGTTGAAGCCGGGTGGTAATTTGGATAGTTGCGGGGGTAATTTGGCTGGCCTGATAACTAAACCGTCCGCCCCCATTAGGTAGCGCCAGCATCAGGTTAGCAGGCAGTTCCTGCACCATAAAATTTGCTGGTAAAGTCAGCGTCACTAAACCGGTGTATTCATGCGGCATACCCAGGTTCACGGGATAGAGGCGGTTCTCGGATTGGAAGGGGTGAGGCGTTACGTCCACTGCTTTAAGCAGCGGCAAATAGAACGTTGCCGCATCCGGGTTGTCGGTCGGGAAGCTGAGGTTCAACTCCACTGCCAAAGGCTTGCGTACCGAGTCGAGGGCCACCAACTTCACGCCGGCGGGTTGCCAATCGTTCCAGCGGTGGCTGATGCGTCCCAGGTATTCACCCGTCGAGCTTTCCCGTATCTGGCGGCGGGCTTCCAAGCCGGCGTAGCCTCCGTATTCGAGCTTAACAGTGCCTTCTAATAAGCCCTGCGGAGTGAGCCGCAGTTTGGCGGTACGGTATTGCACATGATTCGCGGCCGGTTTCAGAGGCAGCCACCGTCCCGCCGCATCAGCCAAGCAACCCTGACCGTTGAGGCAACGCTCGGGCAAGAAGCCGAGCGGCAGCTGAGGCTCGGTGGCATCGAGTAGCACGTCGGGTTGGTTGGGCAGCGCAAGGTGAGCGGCCACGTAGTTGAACTGCGTGATAACCGGCAAAGTAGTTTGTACCTGCCCGTGTTCGCGGGTGCTTAGTAGGAGAGGGGTAGCTTGTAAACCGGCTTGGCGCAGAGTCTGCACGAGCAGCAAGTTTACATCGGCGGCGTTGCCAAGATGCTTCTCCAACGTCCGCCGCAAAGGCTGCGACACGAACATGCGCGGCTGCCCATTGTAGTGCACGCTGCGTTGCACTAGGGCCAGTACGGCCGCCGCCCGGGCAGCAGGGTCACTGTATTTTAGTTGCAATGCCTTGGCTTTGGCAGCCAGTGGCGCCGCTGCTGTCAGCGCCTTTCCAAAGTCTTCTTCTTCGCGCAGCGTCTTCCAAAGGGTTTCCCACTTGCCGCTCAAGTCATGGTAGTCTTTGCCGGTGAAGTCGCTGCCGGCCAGCTCGAAATGTACACTGCGTACATAGTCGTGGGGGGTGGTCATAAAGGGCTCCGCCCGAAACGCGGGCACATTCTTCATCACCCACCGGAGCTGCATCGCCTGCCCCGAAATGCGGGTGTCCTGGCTAGGCCCCAAGCCGGCCTCCGCCGACATATTGTAGTTGGTGCTGTAAGGTACCGTCGTGTTTTCCTGCACCGCAAAGGGTAAGTAGCCCCTAGTAACGGATTTATAGTTGTAGAACTGCGGGATAATAGCTCGGTATTCGCTCCAGCGTACCGGAATGCTGTGCTCGAACTGCCAGTCCTGGAGGTTGAACACGAAATCGGAAGTGATGGTGTAGGTGAACTCTATAATAGAATTCTCCCGCACGTCGGGCATGGTAAAGGATACCTGAAGGTGGTTTTTATCGAGCTTTTCCTTGAACAGCGGCTCGGGGTTGAGCTTCACCTGCGAAACGCGGCCATCCTGTAAGTTGTAGGTGAAGCTTTTTAGGTTGCTTAGGCGTTCGGCGCTGCCATCTTTGGTGTAGAGCGGTACCTGCACCGTAGCCCACTCATAGCCTGACTTGCGGTTGATGCGCAGCCGCGCCGTCCGCTCGAACACCACCTGAAAATGGTCGCGTGCGCCGACGATCTTGCTGTTGCCGAAGTCACACAGGTACTCGGCTTCGGCTGTCGCTGTATCGGTAGCAGCAGCTGGATTGGCAAAGTCGGCGGGTACTACTTTGCCGAACTGAATCGGCATGTTGGTAATTCTCTGTGCCGTTAGGGGGCTAGCCAATACTAGGCAGGCCGTTAAAGCTCGCAAGCAGCGAGTAACAGATAGATGCATGAAATAAGACAGGCGAATAGTATAATTTTTTCGCCCAATAAGAGACAAATAATAGGTTAGGCAGTCTAAAGGTGCAATAAAACGGACATTCTACCAAATATTGTATATATTCTACTTATCACTGGTTTATTCCTCTATAATTAATTGCTCTTTCACCCCGAACAGCAGGTATAGAACGGCGGCTATCGTAAGAATCAAACTTAAGCCATGCACATAAGGCAGATGCTCGATTTGGTTGGAGAATATCCAGCCAGCCAGCAAAGCGCCGAAGCCAATGCCTGCCTCAAGCGCAATGTACATGGTGGCTACCCCCCGGCCGCGCCGCTCGGGGTGGCTCAGGTCGATGGTCCAAGCGTAGAGCGCGGGAGAATTGAGGCCAGTGGACAAACCAAACAGCACGGCACCACCCAAGAAAAGCGGGATAGAGTGGGTGGCCAGCGTAAGTACCCCGAGCGCCCCGGCTAGCATGATAGTGGAAATTCGCAGGATGGGCAGGCGGCCATACTTGTCGGAGGCGCGGCCGGCCAGCAGCCGTATCACCAACGAGGCCAAGGTGAAGCACATGTAAAACAAGCCTTTGTCGGCCGCTTTCAAGCCCAGGGCCGTGCTTTGGTCGGGAACCACCGTCAGAATGGCGCCGTACGGAAACAGGCAGAGCAGCGTAACAATGGCCGGTTGAAACACTCGGGGCTCCAGTATTTCGTCCCACTTAAGGCGCAGAAGCTTCCAACTGAAACGCTGACGCTGGGCCAAAGGCAGCGTCTCGGTGAGGGTGCCCTGCACCAGCAAGCTCAGCAACGCTAACCCCGACGAAAAGTAGAAAAGCGTATTAAGCGAAGTCGCCGCCGTGAGTCGGCTGCCCAAGGCCGGTCCAGCCGCCATACCCAATGAGCCCGCCACGCCCAGCAAGCCCATGGCCTCGCCGCGCTTCGCCAACGGAATAATGTCGCCGATGAAGGCGGCGGTAGCCGTAGGTTTGAAGCCAGTGCTAAAGCCATGCAGCAGCCGCAGCAGCAGAAAGCCCGCGACGGTGGAGGCCCAGGGATAGAAGAAGCCGCAAACAAAGCAAACCAGCGAGCCAAAGACCATGACCGGAATGCGCCCGACCGTGTCGGCTAGCTTGCCGCTAAACGGACGCGAAATACAGGCGGTGAGCGTGAATAACGCAATGATGAAGCCCTTGTACTCGCCCCCACCGAGCCCCGTCAGATAGGCCGGCAGCTCGGGCAGCAGCATGTTGAAGCTGGCAAAAAACAAGAACGAGGACAAGCACATCAGCCAGAAGCCGATAGTGTACGTACGAGGGGCAGTGATGGTGGCAGGCATGAGCCACAAAGGTAGCAGGTAGTCACTGCGTTGGCTTTATGGCGACTGTTGGTTGGAACAAAAACCCGCGTTTTCTCTGTGAATACCCAAATATTATAGCGAAAATCGCAAAACTATAGCCCTAGTAAAGAGTTTCTACTGGTTACTAGGACTGTCGTTCTAAACACTTAAAACAACTTACTCAAATGGATCAGGACCAGAATCAGAATGGTGCCGCTGATGCCCTGTCGGGTACGGGCACAGCTGTCACCGGCGCTGGCACTTCCCACGACCAGCGCACGGCCGACGGTGAGAATGCACAAACTCTAACCACGCGCCAAGGCCATCCGCTGACCAACAACCAGAACCTGCGCACGGTGGGTAGCCGGGGGCCGGCTACGCTGGAAAACTACCAGTTTCTGGAAAAAATAAGCCACTTCGACCGGGAGCGGGTGCCAGAGCGGGTTGTGCACGCTCGGGGTGCTGGGGCGCACGGAGTATTTGAAGCGTACGGCAAAGTAGGCGACGAGTCAATCGAGAAATACACGCGTGCTAAGCTGTTCAACACGGCCGGTAAACAAACGCCCGTGTTTGTGCGCTTCTCGACGGTAGGGCACGGTGGTCACTCGCCCGAAACGCTGCGTGACCCACGGGGCTTCGCGGTGAAATTCTACACCGAAGATGGCAACTGGGACTTGGTGGGCAACAACCTAAAGGTGTTCTTCATTCGGGACGCCATGAAATTCCCCGACCTTATCCACTCGCAAAAGCCTGATCCGGTACACAACCGCCAGACGGGAGAGCGAATTTTCGACTTCATTGCTAACACGCCGGAGGCCATGCATATGGTTTCCTTCCTGTTTTCGCCGTGGGGTATTCCGGCTAATTACCGCCAGATGCAAGGTTCGGGGGTGAACACCTATAAGTGGGTGAACCAAGCGGGCGAAGCCGTGCTGGTGAAATACCACTGGGAGCCGTTGCAAGGCATCAAAAACCTGACTGCCTCGGAAGCTGAAGCTATTCAGGCCAAGAACTTCAACCATGCCACGCAGGACCTGTTCGAGCACATCGAGAAAGGTGATTTCCCGCAGTGGGAGCTGTGCGTGCAGATCATGAGCGATGATGAGCACCCCGAGTTGGATTTCGACCCGCTCGACGATACCAAGATCTGGCCCCAGGATCAGTTCCCTTTCTTGCCCATTGGCAAGATGACGCTCAACCGCAACCCCGAAAACTACTTCGCTGAAGTGGAGCAGTCGGCGTTTGGTACGGGCGTGTTGGTAGATGGCCTCGACTTCTCCGACGACAAAATGTTGCAGGGCCGTACGTTCTCGTACTCGGATACGCAGCGTTACCGGGTGGGCACCAACTACTTGCAGCTGCCCATCAACGCGCCCAAAAAGCACGTAGCTACCAACCAGCGCGACGGCCAGATGGCCTACCACGTGGATTCAGCGCCCGGCCAGAACAACCACATCAACTACGAGCCCAGCAGCCTCAATGGCCTCAAGGAGGCGCCTCGCACCGCGCCCGACCATACGCCGGAGTACACCGGCCGCTTGGTTCGCCAGACACTCGACCGCACCAACAACTTCAAGCAGGCCGGTGAGCGTTACCGCTTGCACGAAGATTGGGAGCGTGATGACTTAATCAATAACATGGTAGGAGCTCTGGCCTCTGCTAACCGCAAGGTGAGCGACAAAATGGTAGAGCTGTGCACCAACTGTGACCCAGATTGGGGCCGTCGTTTGGCTGAAGGTCTCCAAGCTGCCCGCAGTGGCGAATCGGCTGAAGGTGGCAACCAGTACAACGAAAGCCAAGGAAGCGAAGCCGTAGCACAAGCCGAAGAAATGGCACACGACGCTAAGCCATACTAAGTAACTAAGTAGTCAGCACTTAACAGTGCTGTACTACCTCCATAAAAACAGCCTTCCTCAAGTACCTGCAACGGTATGAGGAAGGCTGTTTTTTGTGGTGCTTACTTTCAACTTGAATAAAAGCCGTTGAGCTTAAATTATGTCTATGAGGCTAGGCACATAAGAAAACACATGACTGATATTGAGGTGAATAATTATGTTCTGCAAATACGATCATGCACAGATAGAATTAACTACGCCAGCCCGCAATACTTTTCTTAGCGTTGTAAGACAGTAAAAAAGTAACTGCTTAAGAAAGCTGTTCGCTGGTAATATAAAAGAGTGATATTATCCTGCTGTTATAATGAAATTACTAGTTTTTTGTTATTACTATTTTAGAAGAAAATATTACGCGTACGCTCTTCTGAGTTTGTCTTTTAAACCCAATAACATTCCAAATGATTTAGACCAAAGCGGACGTTGCTTTTCTAAAAATACGCCAATAATAGCCGACGCTATTAATACTACAGCAAGATTCTGCCACATATGCACAAGGTTGTTTTTTTCATAGCCCAGAACAACTCTCGATAATATTAGCAAAGGATTATGAAGAACATAAATGGGGAATGTAAGGTCTGCAACCTTGCGAAACGAAGTCACCCAGTTTCCAGAGGGAACTATATGCTTGCTTAAAGGCAAAAACCAAAGCGCGATGGCAAAAAACAAACCGTTCACCCAGTCAGTGATAAACTGATTGGCAAAGAACAGAGGCGGTGTACCTATGGGACGAGGAAAAATGGGTACATACACTACCGTTGCAATAGTTACGCTCAACGCTACAAAAACCAAAAGCCATGATGTTTTGGTGCTAATGTTGGGCTTGGGCAACCGATAAGCGGCAAATCCGACCAACCAAATGGGCATCATTAAAAGTATTTTGGGCCCAGCAACCAGACAAGCAAGCAATAAAAATGCTGTTGACTTCCAGCCCGTACTGCGGAAAAACCACAAGCCAAAAATTATATAATACCAAAACTCATAGCTAAGCGACCAAAGCGGCGAGTTCATAGGCGGTGCCGCAGAAAAGAACCATATTTCGTTTAGAAAGCTACCTGACAATAAATACCGAGGCAATGAGGCGCCTCTAGAATACATGGCATGTAAGTCTGAGTTTGTATAGCTTACTATAAGCTCGGTTAGTGCGGTAATTAGCAAGGCAGGTATAACCACCGAATAAAGACGGCTTAATCTGGCCTGAGCATATTGTAAGCTGCCACGATTATTAATAGTAGTGGTGTAAGCAATAACATATCCTGAGAGAACAAAAAATATAACAACTGCTGCGTGTGATATATTAAATAACGGGGTAGTAGTGCTGTCCTTTTCAGGAAACCACATAATGTAGGCGTGAAAAATAGCTACAACTAAAGCAGCAGATAGCCTTAAAGTATCGAGAAATAAACTCGAATTTGCGCTAATCAAACGGGATGTTGATTTATCCATGTCTTCCCCAATTAATGGCAATGCTCTAACTCAAACTATAGCAAGCTTTTCACTAGTAGTGCGGAGCTAAACCAATTACATTACTGCACTTTGACAGGTGCAAAAATATAAAGAAATTATTTAATGGGTCTGAGCCTTAGGTTCACAACAGCGTAGGACCTATAAATAAAGCTGCCTGAACAAGCAAAAAATTAAACTATTCCGTTAATTGATTTAGTATTTGCTAAGTTTGATTATTGATAAAATTCAAGATTCTCAATTCCTCTTGCTTCTGCATGACTAGTGTATATGTGCAGCTATGTATTCTTATGTCCATGGTTGATTAGTATTATGAGCTACTAGCACACGAGGTTCGATAGGAGGCTGTGGTATTGATTAGCGAACAGATCTTCTTCGTATTTCAAACTTTCTAGTCAGCATCTACAGCAAGTGGAAGCATAATTTTACTTAGGCGTTTACTTTGGGGCTCATGCAGCTCTTCCAATCCAGTGTAGTCCAGATTTAAGTGGGCATGACTGAATCTAGGGCAAGTAGAACCGGCTTAGGTTAAGACATAGCCACAAAGCAGAAGGCGGCAACTAAGCCGCAAGGGTAATGATATAAGTTGTGAACCTACAGCGGCATGTCGAGACGGTTGATTCGGCGAAAGGATATACTTACATCCGTTGCTGGCATTTGATTGAAGGCACAGTTGTCAGGTATAGGCGCGACTTCCTGTCGAGTAGCAGGCGTCTATATAGGGCTTTCCGGTAGGTACTCTACAGCTTCAAATTGTGTTACTCGCACCGCTCAGACGCATACTAGGGCCGTTAAATTGATGCTGGCCCACTGCAAAGTTGTTCAAGAGCAAAACCGGGGTGCAGTACGGTATCTGTACCAAGGAAAGCTAGTTATCTGTATCTCACCAATTCTTCGTTTGGAGTTAACCTAGTGCGCTGGCCGAGCTTGGCTTTCGGCGGTAAGCTCAGCTTCAATTAAACTGGCGGGTTTGGCATTGCAGAAATTAACTTAAATTTGCAGGCTCTAGGGTGCAAGATCGATTGATAAAATTATTCTTTGTTTTAAAGGGCCGTGTGAATTAATAACAATCAGAAATCAAATAATCTTAAAATCGTTTCAACTTCTTCAGTAAAATAATAACTCATGCTAGAAAAATCCGAGAAGAATACAGATGAAGTATTCAAGGAAGAAATAAAGCAAGCGTCTGATTTTAAATTCAGCGCTAAGGTTGCAGGTGTCTTCGATGACATGGTTAACCGCTCTGTTCCTTATTACGGAGAAATTCAAAGGATGATTTCCGAACTTGCTGGCGACCATGCGCAGGAAGGCACCAACGTGTACGACCTTGGTTGCTCGACCGGAACTACCATGATCGGTATGGATGTTTCAGTGCCATCTGATATCAAGTTTATTGGTATTGACGATGCAGCTGAAATGTTGCAGAAGTGCGATATTAAATTAAAAGAAGCAGGTATGGTAAGACCATACGATCTGCAAGTAGCCGACTTACATCAGGGTGCACAAATACATAACGCTTCGGTGGTAGTATTGTGCCTCACCTTGCAATTTATTCGACCCATATACCGCGAGAAATTGTTGAAATCGATTATCGAGGGTATGGTTCCGAATGGTGTGCTAGTATTGGTTGAGAAGATATTAACGGAGGATAGTATTTTTAATCGAGATTATATTAAATATTATTATAACTATAAGCGCCGTAATCATTACAGCGAAATGGAAATATCTCAAAAGAGAGAGGCTTTAGAGAATGTTCTTATCCCCTATAAGCTCAGCGAAAACATTCATATGCTAAGGGAAGCAGGCTTTGCTTCCTGCGAGGTCTTCTTTAAGTGGTATAATTTCTCAGGCCTCATTGCAATAAAAAAGTAGATGATTTCTATCGGTAATTTTTTCTTTAAGTACAGGAACTTGCTTTTTATTTTCCTGTATGCGGCATTGTTCATTCCTTCACCACCTCTCTTTACGCCGGAGGTATTTGGCGAACATTATTACGTTTGGCCAATAACTATTGGACTCCTAGTTACTGTAACGGGCCAGCTTATTCGGGGCGCATCAATTGGCCTGGTTTATATTGTGCGCGGCGGAAAAGACAAAAAAGTATATGCCGAAGATTTAGTGACAGAAGGCATGTTCAACCACGGCCGGAATCCGCTTTATGTGGGCAATATTTTGATGTTGGTAGGAGTAGGGATTTTGTGTAATTCGCTTATTTATATGACGGTGTTTATTCCGTTATTTTTATTTATATATCAGGCTATTGTACTAGCAGAAGAAAAATTCCTGCGCGGTAAATTCGGTGCGCAATTTGATGCCTATTGTTCCCGGGTTAACCGTTGGCTGATAAATCCTGCGGGCCTAGGTGACACTTTTAGCAGCCACGATTTTAGTGCCGGCCGTTGGATTTTAAAGGAATACAATACACAGTTTGTTTGGCTGGTGGGTATTGCTCTTATTCTGTTGATAGGCTACCCACAGCTAACTAATTATGATGGTGAACTGCGAAATACCTCGCTAGGAGTTATTCTGGGGGCTTTAACTTTCGTTTATCTATTGGTTAAATACCTGAAAAAATCAGGTAAGTGGGTCGCAGAGTAGACTTCCATACTGCTATCAAAAAGGCCCCCGCAAGGCCGCCTTTTTGTGCCTACTAGCCATAGCTACTACTGCACCCAGTTGAAAAAGTGCACTGCTAGACACATCACGGTTGTTCAGCCGGGGCAGTAGCGGAGTCAGCACTTGCAGGAGGGATTATGGGGTCCAGCAGGAGGGTGTCATGAGTTTCCATAGTGGAGGTTTCAACTGTGGCAGGAGCAGAGGACTCAAGATCAGTCTCCGGTTCACTGGCAACGGAGTCTCGAACAATTGGTGTTTCCTGATTTAACGAATCGAGCAGCTCATCGGTGGCGCTTTCTTCGTCTGCTCTCTCGTCTTGCTCGGGTTCGTTCACCGAGGAATAACGGACTGGTTCTTTGGGCTTATCGTCTCTCCAAGGCACTTGCGTGAGGCCCCAAATGCCGAACCCGAGCCCAACCGCAGTGGCGCCGACTAAAGCTACGCGCGGCAGCCGAAGTTGAGAAGTGGGCCGCTGGAACAGGTTAGCAGAAGCAACTCGGGTAGCATAGCGGTGTGCTGTTGGGTTGGTTGCTGTGGTAGGGGCAGATGCTACTGGGCGGGCTTGAAATTGCTCGATGAGCTGCCCGAGCTGTTGAATGCGCGCATCTAGTTCCTGGTTGCGCGCGGCTGCTTCGGAGCGGGAAGCGCGGATAGCTTCTTCCAAGGCCACTTTTTCGCGCGTTTCGGCTGCAAGCCGAGCTTCTAGCACGGCAGAGTTGGAGGCAGCAGGTGCTTGGGCCAGTTGCGCCCGTAGCCGGGTGATGCTAGCTTCTCGCTCTGCTTCGCGGGCCTCCATTTCCTGGCGCTGCTGGCTGAGTTCAAGGCGTACCTGCTGGCGCAACTGTTCGAGATGTTGTTTCTCTTCGCTGCTTGCGGCCACCGCGGCCGCCGACCCATAGGGCGCATCGTGAGGCACATCTTCGGCGCCTAGCCAGCGCCATAACCGTCGAGCTTTCTGTTCCCAGTAACCTTCATTCGTTGAATCTGCCAGGGTATCGGCGGTGTCTTCCAGAGCATCCGAGTGTTCCGCGGCTAGGTCTTGTGCCCAGTCGGTTAGTTCCGCATTGCTTAGTTGAATCTCAGGGTGGGCCAGTTGGCGTAGACGGCGCACCAGTTGGTTTACGTCTTGTACCAACTGAAAACTATCGGCGCCGGGCTGCGTGTGCAGGTACTGCTCTACCCCCGGCCCAAACGTAACTGGGGCTGCAAACAAAGTGAGTCCCGTAATCAACTCAGGCGCTACGTGCCCTGGTCCTAGCTGCGAAACCAGCCAGTCGGCTAGCGCTTCTTTCAAGCGTCGAAATTGCCCAAACGGATTGGTAGCCCCGCCGGGCATACGCAGGGCCTGCTCACCTAAATGCCAAACGCTTGGAGTTGAAGGCGATATATCCAGCAGTCCGCCGCCTGCCACAAACAAGAGGATGGTCACGCTATGCGGCCGAACAAGCACAGCATCATATACTTCCCCCCCTTCCTCCACGGCAAAGTTGCCCAACAACAACGAAACAGGCGCATTGGGCTCCGTTTCCAGCGCCGCTTGCACCGCCTCGAACTGAACTTGGCGAACAGGATCGGTGAATGGAGGAAACAGAAAAGTGTGCAGCATGGCGGAGGCGGATAGGAGAGAAGCAGTAGACGTAGATAAACGCGGCTAAATGCAGTACGTCTGGCCGTGCGTCTATCTAGAATAGAAATAGCCCTGTTGGTTGAAATTGGCCGTTGCGAAGGTGGCTTCGCAGAACGGTCTGGCTTCGGTGGTTGGTTCCGATGCTTCACGTTAAGAGAGAACTTAGCCGGTAGCAGTTTGCAGATCCACTTCACTGAATTATATGCTGTTGTACTTCTACAGCATATAATTCAGTGCCCCTAAGTTAAACGCAACTACATACGTTGGCAGAGGACTAGGCTGGTCGAAGGCCGAATGCATAGCGTTCGGCAACGACTGATTAGCCGCCTACCAAATCCTGCGCTATGTGGAGTGAAAGCATAAAATAGGTACTAGCCGCAAGGCGTATTACGTATTTTTCGCCACGACAGAGGTCTGTAAAGAACGTAAGCTAGCTACCAAACAACACTCACTTCATCGGCTACTTTCTTGCCTTCCTGGTAAAAGGCGGCGGTGTAGAGCAGAGGCCAAAAAAAGCTTTACAAAGTAAAGCTCAACCACTTCAACTACAGCAACCGGTTGTATTTGCCCTGAGCTATAGCCGGAATCAGCACACCACCTTCTAACTCCCTTATCATCATGCCACTTCATGAGCAGCTAGACAAAAAACTCAGTAAAATCTACGAGCCTAAATCTCGTATTGATGATGTTTTCAAGGGCTACGATATCACCTTCCTTACCAACGAGAATGGGGAGCCAATGACCTTGTTTTTTGGGAAGCGCCGCCCCGACGGCACAATTGTCGGCGAACGATTTACACGCACCATCAAGCGGGAGCCGGGCACTCTGCAAGTGAAGTCCAGCCACTGGGACAACCAAGGCAAGATCATGAGCCGCTAGCAATTATTGCCTTTGCTAACTTCGGCCAGTCTGTTTGCTGCTCTGCTAGCAGAGCGGCCGAAGTTACCTTGAGCGATAAACGCTATTCCAATGTCCACTTGGGTAGGTCTTTCGTTTCGCTCTTTCTTGGATTCTAACTCGCGTTTTGGTGGGTGTAGCTACACTATTTGTGCATGTACTCGTTGGTCAGGCGCTACGATTGATGCTGTTTAAGTTCTGTATGTTGCCCTGCCAAAACGGCGGCTCCTGCACTCCGGTCCGAAGGTTGCCGTAAGCTGGGCTTATGTCTTGGATATCATCTGTTTTAACGAAAGTCTCCGCCAAAGCGCCCCGTCCTGATGGCAAGCCGGCGCTTACGGTGCGAGAACGGTTTTCGGCCCTTAAGAACCTGCCGGAATTTTTGCGCCTGATCTGGCAGACCAGTCCCACCCTGACCTTAAGCAATGTGGGTTTGCGCCTGCTTCGGGCGGCGCTGCCGGTAGCTATGCTGTATGTCGGGCAGCTCATTCTCGATACGGTTGTTGAGCTCAGCCGCCAGCCCGCCCCCGAGCGGCTTCTGACGCCCGTTCTCACCTTGGTAGCCCTGGAGTTTGGCCTTGCCATCCTCTCTGATGCCCTCGGCCGTGGCGTAGCCCTGCTCGATTCGTTGCTCGGCGACTTATTTGCCAACCGCACCTCGGTACGCCTCATGGAACACGCCGCCGAGCTAGACCTCGACCAGTTCGAGGACAGTGCGTTCTACGATAAGCTAGAGCGGGCCCGCCGCCAGACCCTCTCGCGCACGGTGCTCATGGCTCAGGTGCTCAGCCAGGCGCAAGATGCCATCACCATGGTGTTCCTGGCTTTTGGCTTGGTGGCCTTCAATCCCTGGCTGCTGCTGCTCTTGCTGATTGCCGTTATTCCAGCCTTTCTGGGCGAGTCGCACTTCAACGAGCGCAGCTATTCGTTAGTGCACGGCTGGACCCCCGAGCGGCGCGAATTAGACTACCTGCGCCAAACCGGCGCTTCCGACGAAACGGCCAAGGAGGTGAAAATTTTCGGCCTTTCGCAGTTTCTGATCGAGCGGTTCAAGCAACTCTCCGACGAATTCTACCAAAAAAACAAAGACCTCGTTATCAAGCGGGCTAGTTGGGGTGCATTTTTCGCGGCGGTAGGTGCGGCTGGCTATTACGCGGCCTATGTCTATATTATCAGCCAGGCCGTACGCGGGCAGATTTCCATTGGTCAGCTTACCTTTCTGGCGGGTTCGTTCGGACGGATGCGCGGCTTGCTGGAAGGCATTTTGAGCCGCTTCAGCAGCGTAGCCGACGGCGCCCTCTACCTGCAAGATTTCTTCGACTTCTTTCACCTCAAGCCGCGCATCATCCGCCCGGACGCCACGCAGTTTGTGCGGCCTTTCCCGCAGCCAATTCGCGAGGGATTTGTATTTGAGAATGTAGGTTTCAAGTATCGAAACGCTGAAAAATGGGCATTGCGTGACCTCAACTTCCACTTAAGGGCCGGCGAAAAACTGGCGCTGGTGGGCGAAAACGGAGCGGGGAAAACTACGCTCGTGAAATTGCTTTCGCGCCTCTACGACCCCACCGAGGGCCGCATCCTACTCGACGGTCACGACCTGCGCGAGTACGACCCCGCCGAGTTGCGCCAGGAAATCGGAGTGATTTTCCAGGACTTCGTGCGGTTCCAGTTGCCTGCTGGCCAGAACCTGGCGGTAGGCCGCATCGAGGAAAAAGAAAACCGCCCCCGTATCGAGCAAGCTGCCGCCCAAAGCCTCGCCGACTCCGTCATTGCCAAGTTGCCCCTCGGCTACGACCAAATGATTGGCCGCCGCTTCAATGGTGGCGTGGACCTGAGTGGCGGCGAATGGCAGAAGATTGCGCTTGGCCGTGCCTACATGCGCGATGCCCAACTGCTCATCCTCGACGAACCCACCGCCGCCCTCGACGCCCGCGCCGAATACGAAGTATTTCAACGTTTCAACGACCTCACCCGCGGCAAAACGGCCGTACTCATCTCGCACCGCTTCAGCACCGTCCGCATGGCCGACCGAATTCTGGTAATCGAGCACGGCAAGTCCGTTGAAATTGGGAGCCACGAGGAACTGCTAGCTCGTGGAGGGCGCTATGCGGAGCTCTTTCAGTTGCAAGCAGCCGGGTACCGGTAGAAGGACAGAAGCTTTATCTTCGATTCTATGGAAATCGAATATCTGTTCCGAACTGAGCTACTTGCTGCTGATCCACTATGCAAAATCGTGGTAGACCTGCTGGCAGCGGCCTTGGAAAACTCCTCGGTTGAATTAGCAGCCGATCTTGCGTATCAGCAGCAGCGCAGTCCGTTGCAGTTGTGGTTGGCCCTAGCCGACGGGCAGGTTATCGGCTGCAAGCTCGGCTATGAACGGAAACCAGCGCACTACTACAGTTGGTTAGGCGGTGTGCACCCAGGCTTTCGGGGCCAAGGCATTGCCCGAGAATTGCTGCGTCAGCAGCATGCTTGGTGTCAGCAACAGGGGTACAACCGCATCCGAACGCAAACCTACAACCACTGGCGCGCTATGTTGCTCCTGAATCTGCGTGCTGGCTTCGATATTGTTGGCACCGTGCAGAGTGCGCGTGGGCTAGTTATTGTCCTGGAAAAAGAGCTTGCTGCATAGGTAGTAGTTTAAAGCCCATCATGCTGAGCGCAGCCGAAGCAGATGGACTTTTGAAAAGTTTATGTTATGGAATAGAACCTTAACATGCTGCTGCTAACTCGGCTTGCAGGCAATTGCGTAACCCCAATTCTAGCCTGTTTTTGCGCTGGAATTGTTTTAAAATTCAAACCAGCGAGTGTCACCATGCCACTTTCGATATTGGACCTAACGATGGAGAAAAGAGGTGGGATCATGAGGAGGGAGAGCAAGGATCGCTGACGCACAAGAAAATTTGCGGTTTTAAGGCTGACCATCAGCATCTAACCTTTAAATAGTTTCGTAACTTGAAGCCTGTGATTCCCCTCATGTCTGCTCAGTTATGAAATTGTTTTCTACTCTTTTGGTGGGCTCAAGCCTAGCCCTGGCCTTGTCTGGCTGCTTTGCTGCCCGCGAAGCCCGCGTCGAATCCGATTACAGCTATGCTGGCGCTTTTCGTCGCTACCGCACCTATGAGTTCGTGACCGGCGAAGGGCTGGCCGCTGATACCAGTAAACTCGGTGAGGTACTCCGCGACGCCATCCGAACCCGTATGAAGGTGCAAGGCTACCGGCCCAGCAAGCGCCGACCCGATTTGTTGGTGAATTTTCGGGTTTATGAAGGCGACATGCGCTTCCGTGGTTACGCACAGGAAGACATTTCGCGGTGGGTAAACGAGGAAAAAATAGAGGACGATGAAACGCCCGCCGAGCAGCGTACAGGCTACCAGCCCGTGCGGATGCTTCTGGCCGAAGGTACTCTCCTTATCACCCTGATTGACAACAAAACCAATCGTGCCGTTTGGAATGGCTACGCCTCCGGCGTAACCGTGCCTACCGGAGTGCAGGGCGAAGTGGTGCTGCGCCGCTCGGTCCGCTCGATTTTCGACCAGTATCGGG
>NZ_CAXTBM010000045.1:34443-53165 GCF_964242765.1 uncultured Hymenobacter sp. | reverse complement strand
CGTTGTCACCAGCTTCGCCACGGTCGAGGATTTTGCGGAACATTTCCACACCCGTTACCGTCGACTTCAGGCCTTGCTTAGCACCCATTCCGAGAATGTCTACTTGCTCACCCGAGTTGATAATACCGCGCTCGATCCGACCTGTTGCAACAGTACCACGGCCCGTAATAGAGAATACGTCCTCTACAGGCATCAGGAAGGGCAAGTCAGTTAGACGAGCAGGAATTGGAATGAAGCTGTCAACGGCTTCCATCAACTCTTCGATCTTTGGAACCCAGTTGGCGTCGCCGTTCAAGCCACCTAGGGCCGAACCTTGAACGATTGGAATGTTATCACCATCGAAGTCATAGAAAGACAGCAATTCGCGAATTTCCATTTCCACCAATTCGAGCAGTTCTGGATCGTCTACCATGTCCACTTTGTTCATGAACACAACGAGTTGAGGTACGCCTACCTGACGGGCAAGCAGAATGTGCTCACGAGTCTGAGGCATTGGACCATCGGTAGCGGCTACTACCAAAATAGCACCATCCATCTGGGCAGCACCAGTTACCATGTTCTTCACATAGTCAGCGTGACCAGGGCAGTCAACGTGAGCATAGTGCCGATTTACAGTGGAATATTCTACGTGCGACGTGTTGATGGTGATACCACGCTCTTTTTCTTCAGGAGCATTGTCGATCGACGAGAAGTCACGCTTGGCGGCCAAACCTTTGTTCGCCAGTACCATAGTGATAGCAGCAGTCAGGGTGGTTTTGCCGTGGTCGACGTGCCCGATCGTACCGATGTTCACGTGCGGCTTGGAACGATCAAAATTTTCTTTGGCCATTGTAATAAGATTAAAAGAACTTTAAGGTAAGTGGGCGGAAAAACGTGACTCAACTACACTGCAAGAAAGCGAAACGCAGTTCCAGTTGATTAAGGACTGCACATCGCTTCGCTTATCTGATAGATCCAATCAAAGCAGACTTGCTGTTTTGGTGGCACTCGTGATTCTGAGCCATTTATGGGATTTGAACCCATGACCTCTTCCTTACCAAGGAAGTGCTCTACCACTGAGCTAAAACGGCTTGTTTGATTTTGCAAAGCTACAACGAATGCTACACAGTTTACAACTGCTCGCTATCTAATGCACTGAGCGGGAGACGAGGTTCGAACCCGCGACCTGCAGCTTGGAAGGCTGCCGCTCTACCAACTGAGCTACTCCCGCGTAAGATGAATTAGTGAAATGACGAGTGACCTATTTTTCCACGAGTCAATTATACAGTAACTCAACAATTGTGGGGGGAGAAGGATTCGAACCTTCGAAAGCTTACGCTAACAGAGTTACAGTCTGTCCCATTTGGCCGCTCTGGAACCCCCCCAATTGCTTTTTCAAGGCCATCTACCCAGAAAAATGACCCCTCACATTCTGCGTTTGTTAGAGCAGGCTGTTAAAAGGAGTTGCAAAATTAGCGGGTTTATAATGTAAGTCAAGCCCTGAAGTTAAAACAATGAATATTTTTTCAAGCTCGAATCCGAAATCACACTGATAGAATACGCTAACTAGTTGATTAGTTACAGAAAGCGATTCACTAACTGTGAACGGAAATACTCAATATTTTTTCAAAGATCACTGCATCAAGGCATAATATGCCTTAACCTGCTCGTCCTTCTCTTTGTTGCGAATGTCCTGCATAGTCGCTTTTAAAGTTGGCATATTAGATGACAGGATACTCAGGCCTTTGTAAGCACCTAGGCGTACGTAGTCGTTAGGATCAGTACGCGCTAGATTTTCAAGCCGTTGCACCCCTTTATCACGTTCCACTGGAGGGATATGCAGCATAAAAGTAGCGAAATTGGGAAGGTAAGCCTGATACAAATCAACTTTGCTTACGTCAGGCATACGGCGCAAGAACCATTGATATTGTTCGATGGTATTGCCGTTCAAGGCGTAATAGGATGACAAGGCGCTTAGTACCTCGTGGCTATTAGTTTCTTGAAGGGTATTGACACGCTCATATGAATCAGCAGCAGGTGACTTAGCTAAGGCCTGTATAGCAGCACTGACTACATGGTAAGAGCTGTCAGTAAGGGCAGCAGTATAGTTGGCATTATAATTTTCGTTGATAAAGGCCGACAAAGTAGTTAATGCAACTGCTCGCACTTGGCTTTTCTTGTCAGTTGAGGCTACACGCTGTAACTCTTTGCGTACGGCATTGCCTTCTGCTCCCTTGTAGCGTCGTAGAGCCTGCACAGCTGCCAATCGGACAGCCCAAAAGTTATCGTTGAGAGCATTGCGCAGCATTCCGCTTACCGCTAGATCGGAATTTTTGGAGCGCAGCAGATCAATGGCTTCGTACTTCTGTAGGTAGTTGCGAGCATGACTGAACTGAAACAGTAGTTCATCCTGGCTTCGCTCTTCCTCGATCTGTGCTAGCAATTGCGCTTCACTATCGAATTTTACAAGATTAGGACGCTGAGACGTGTTTAAACGGAAAGTTTGGTCTGACTTAGTGACTACAATGCGATGGTCGGTAGGCTGGTTGTTGATCCACGTAGTAACGGTTACCGGCAAGCGGTAGATAGGCGAAAAAGTGGAATCCTGTAGCTGTTGGACTCGTAAGCTAACCTGACCGTTTGCGAAGCTGTGCGTAACCTTAAGCTCTGGATGCCCGCGCTGCAAAAACCATTGGTCGAAGAACCACATTAAATCTTCACCAGTCGTTTCTTCGAAAGCAAGACGTAGTTTGGCTATCTCAGAAGTTGAGAATTTGTTTTGAGTTAGATAGAAGTTAAGTGTGGTAAAGAAGGCGTCATCACCCACGTATTTGCGCAGCATATGCAGTACACGGCCTCCTTTGTCGTAAGAGTGCCGATCGAACATATCTTCTTGAGAAGCATAATGATACCGGATAAGTGGCTCACGCTTACTCTGAGCTTCGTCCAAGTAACGGCTCATCTTTTCTTGTTGAACCAAAGCCGCAGCATCAGCTCCATACTTATGCTCAGCCCAGAGCAACTCCGAGTAATCGGCGAAGGATTCATTAAGTGGCAGATTAGCCCACGATTCGCTGGTCACATAGTCACCAAACCAGTGATGAAATAACTCGTGCGCTACCGTCGACTCTGGGTCATAACCAACATCAGGAAGTTCGCGCGCTGTAAACTGTACTAAACTTTGCTCGAACGTGACAGCTGTAGTATTCTCCATAGCCCCCGACACAAAATCATGAACGGCTATTTGCGAATACTTCTCCCAAGGAAAGTCAACGCCTAATTTCTTCGAGAAGAAGTCTAGCATCTGCGGAGTATTACCGAAAATAGCCTTGGCAGTGCCCGCGAACTGAGGATCGACGTAGTAATCCACTGCCTTTCCTCGCCAAGTGTCGTTTACCACAGCAAAATTACCGACGGCTAGCATAGTCAAATAAGGGGCGTGTGGTAAGCTTTGCTTCCAAACATCAGTACGTGTACCATCACTATTTTTCTTGGATGACACCAGAAGGCCATTGGATAGAGTTTTCAGCGATTCATCCACCGTTAGGCTAACCTCTTGCGTCATGCGCTGATTAGGCTTATCGATGGTAGGAAACCAGCAAGAATTGCCTTCTGTCTCACCTTGGGTCCATATCTGGCGAGGCTTGGTTTTATCGGTCCCTTGCGGGTTAATAAAGTATAGCCCTTTGTCTTGCGTAATGGCTGTACTACCTCCAATCTCTAAATCGTTGGGTTTGGCTACGTATTGGACGCGTACTTGATAGGTCTCGGTGCGACTATACGACTGGTCTAGCGTTATAGTGATTTTCCTCTTGTCGTAAGCATAATTGAGGTTCCTCTCTTTGTTTCCCGCAATTAAACGCACGTTTTTTATATCGAACCCCTTAGCATCAAGGGTTAGTTGGTTTTGCGGATAGAAGTGCGGCCGTAGAGTAAGGGTAGCAGCGCCCAATACCCATTGCCGGTTCCAGTCGAAGCGAATATCAAGCCTAGTGTCGAGCAAATCGTGCACAACGGTGGCGGCTGGCTGCACTGGATTAGTAGGCGGTAACCAAGAGGGTACTACTAGAGTAGGTGGCGCCGGAGCAGCGGAAACTGGAGCGCTGGTCGACGACGTTTTTTTGTGTGTAGCTGCTTTGATGGCTGCCGACTTGCTAGATTTAACCGCTTGAGCCGGTGCTTCCAACTGACACGCGAGGACTAGGCCTAGAACGCCGAGAAGCGAGTATTTCATGCGGAAATGCAATGATTGGATGGAACCTCAAGTTCCGAAATTATTTCAGAATTGGACTATCTTTAAGCCCTTTTCCGCCCTAGCCTTCCTCCCCTGCTTATGTTACAGGTCAGTACTAATTCAACCCAAACCTGGAACGTAGAGTATCGCCCTGATAACGTGACAACTGTCAACGACGAGCCTTTCAACTGGGATATCGTAGTTTTAGGCTCCGGGCGCTTTCATATACTTCACGAAGGTCGGTCGGTAGTAGCAGAGGTGATGCAAGCTGATTATAGCACTAAAACTTTTCAACTTAAGCTTAACGGTCAACTAGTAGACCTGCAAGTTAAGGATCGATTCGATTTATTGCTTGATAAACTAGGCATGAATGCAGCCACCGCTAATAAAGTAAATGAGTTGAAGGCGCCCATGCCCGGTCTCATTGTAGCCGTGCGCGTGGAACCTGGCCAAGTGGTGCAAAAGGGCGATCCATTGCTTGTGTTGGAAGCCATGAAAATGGAGAACATTCTGAAAGCCCCTAGCGATGGGGTTATAGATGCTATCAAAGTTGGCTTGCGCGCTAATGTCACCAAAGGACAAGTGCTGATTAAGTTCAGCTAGAGGCTTACAAATGCAGATTTCGGTCTTGAATAGGACCGAAACAGAGAGTATGACTGTATAAACTGGAGGTTGTCTTCGCCTCTGTTCACTCGTAAATACCCATTTCCCATTCCTGATGAACGATAAACAACGCCTTCGTGAAATAGAGGAAGTGTTAACTGTAATTTTGCAGGAGCAAGACCGCCTAAAAGTGGAAATGCGCTGGTTGCGGACAGAGCGCGACCGAGCTGAAGAGCGTATAAGCAAGCTAGAACGAGCAGTAGAAGCGCAACAACAGGTTACTTATCCGTTGGTACCTTTCACTGCTAACACAGGCATGCAATTACTTCAGGTAGAGTACCTGTTGTTTGTACTAACTCAGCCACAGGTGCAAAACTAGTTTTGCCGTCAAATTCACCTCGATCCTTCACTTAACTTCCCTTGTTTTGAAGTACAAACGAATCCTACTCAAGCTTAGCGGTGAGGCCCTAATGGGCAACCAACAGTATGGCATTGACGCTACACGGCTCATGCAATATGCCGAGGAAATAAAATCGGCGGCTGCTACGGGTACTCAGGTGGCCGTCGTGATTGGGGGGGGCAATATCTTCCGGGGAGTGCAAGCTGCTGCTCTAGGTTTAGACAGAGTACAAGGCGATTACATGGGCATGCTCGCCACAGTTATCAATTCAATGGCACTACAGAGCGCATTGGAAAAGCTAGAAGTAAGTACTCGGTTGCTTTCCGGTCTTACTATACAGCGAGTATGCGAACCCTACATTCGCCGCCGCGCTGTGCGCCATTTGGAAAAAGGCCGGGTTGTTATTTTTGGTGCAGGCATCGGCTCACCTTATTTCACTACGGACTCGGCAGCTTCGCTCCGAGCTATTGAGATAGAGGCGGATGTGGTGCTGAAAGGAACGCGCGTAGATGGAATCTACACGGCAGATCCTGAAAAAGACCCTTCTGCGGTACGATATCCAGAGATTACTTTCGAGGAAGTAATGGAGAAAAACCTGAACGTGATGGACATGACAGCCTTCACTTTGTGCAAGGAAAATAACCTGCCCATTATTGTTTTCGACATGAACCAAGAAGGCAACCTGCAACGCCTTATTGATGGCGAAACAGTAGGCACGTTGGTAACTATGAATGGCGGCAACAAATCGGCTGTTCTCGATGCTAAGCACAGCAGCTTACAACCCAGCTTGGATACGCCGGCCAGCCACGAATAATTTTGTGTTTAAAGAGCAAGGCTAGCGAGCGAAAGGCTAGTTATTCTTGCCCTTTGAGACATAGTTTTTAAAATCTTTCTTTTCACACATGGACGAAGAAATTCAGTTTTACTTAAGCGAAGCCGAAGAGTCAATGGGCAAATCACTGCAACATACTGGTTTGGAATTGAGCCGTATTCGCGCGGGAAAAGCCTCGCCAGCTATGCTCGATTCATTGCGTGTTGACTACTACGGCACCCCCACGCCTATTGCCCAAATTGCCAATATCTCAACTCCTGATGCTCGCTCTTTGCTCATAAAGCCTTGGGAGAAGAATATGATAGCAGAGGTAGCAAAAGCTATTAAGAACAGTGACTTGGGTTTAAATCCAGCATCGGATGCTGAAGGCGTGCGTCTTAATATCCCGCCCATGACAGAAGAGCGCCGCCGCGACTTGGTAAAACAAGTGAAAAACGAAACGGAAAGTGGTAAAGTACGAATCCGAGGCATCCGCAAAGACGTAAACGACTCTTTGCGCAAGCTGCTGAAAGATGGAGCAGCAGAAGATGCGATTAAAGACGCAGAGGCTAAGGTGCAAAAGGCAACGGATAGCTACATCAGCAAGATTGACGAGTTGATGAGCAAAAAGGAGTCAGAAATTATGACCATCTGATTAGTGTATTGAGTGCTTTCCTTAAAGCAAAAACGCCTTCCAAATAAGATTGGAAGGCGTTTTTGCTTTAAGGAAATTAGCTTTGCCAGTAGCTACCGGCTATAATTCGTTGCTCTACTGCTTCAGGAACTAAATAGCGAATGGACTTGCCAGCTTGGATACTCTGCCGAATAAAAGTGGCTGAAATATCAAGTAGAGGAGCAGTAACAATGCGCAGGCGCATGCTGTCACTGGCTTTGGCAGGCAATTGATACCCCGGCCGTGGATAAACGTAAATATCAAACTCGCGCTGAATGCGCTCGGTATCCTTCCAACCGGCTAGGCCAAGCAAATTGTCCCCGCCCATTAAAAGTACGAACTCAAGCGTAGGATGCAGCCGACAAAGTTCGTCGAGGGTAGCGATAGTGAAATTAGGCTTAGAAAGCTTGAATTCGAGGTTTATGGCACGTAGCCGGTCGTTACCAGCAATAGCAGCCTCTACCAATGAAAAGCGGCTATCTTCAGAAAGTAATTCTTGATTTGTCTTGTAAGGGCTCTGAGGCGACACGACCAACCACACCTCCGTTAAGTCGGTGTGCGTAGCCATGTAATGGGCCAAAATCAAATGCCCAGTATGTATAGGGTTGAAAGAACCAAACAGCAGCCCGATACGTGCCGACTCAGGGGTGGTGACTACACTCACAGACTGACGGATTCAGGAGCAATAAAGTCACGCACCAACCGCTCAGCAGTTGCTGTAGCTTCGTCAAGATTATCGTTGACTACCGTAACATCAAACCGATCTTCAAATGTGAGTTCAAAGTTGGCTTTGTAAAGCCGGGCTGAGATGCTAGAAGCGGAGTCGGTGGCGCGGTGACGCAGCCTTCCCTCCAAAACTTCCAAGGAAGGCGGCTTAACGAAAATGGCCAACGCTCGGTCTTTGTAAAACTCCTTGATGCTTAATCCACCTTTCACGTCTACGTCGAGTACGGCGTGTTTGCCGCTTTGCCAGATGCGTTCAATCTCGGACTTGAGAGTGCCGTAGAAGGCTCCCTCATATACTTCTTCCCATTCCACGAAAGCATCCTCTCGGATCTTTTCCTGAAACTCTTGGACGGAAATGAAGTAGTAATCCTTACCGTTCGCTTCGGCCCGACCCCGACGGTCGCGGGTACAAGCAGAGATAGAGAAGCTTAGCTCCGGAATACGCTCCAACAGCCGATGAACTATAGTGGTCTTACCAGCTCCGGAAGGAGCCGAAAATGCTATGATTTTGCCCTGCATCGGGCAAAATTAGGCCATTTCCATTTGTAAGCGCGACAAAATAGTTTGCGACAACGAATTTGGAGCGCCTTTACGGTCTACGTACGTAGTCAGAAAGCCGATAAACGCTTGCTGTTTAGTGATGCCATCAAAGCAAGGCGAACAATCATCGGCATGATGAACGATGTATTCTTCGTCTTCCACGGTAGGCTCTTGGCCTACTACAAGCTGGTCGAGTATCATATTCACACGGTCACAGTCGGCAGCGGGCGTTGCGGCATGCTGCGTGGGAGATTTGGTTTGAGTAGTAGAGTTGTTGTTCATGATTTCCTTTCGTTTTTTAGTCTGTTGTATCTTCGTCGTCGATTTCCTGATCTTCGGCACCATTGCCGTAGCCCATTGACTGCGCATATTTTTCCAACTTGTCCTTCAAAAAATTTCGGGCCCTGTGGAGACGCGAACGGACCGTTCCGATTGGGATATCCAGCACTTTGGCCATCTCCTCATACGTGAACCCTTCCAGGTCGCAGAGGATAATGACGGTGCGAAAATCCACGGGCAGTGAGTTGAGTGCGCTGGCCACTTCGTCGCCGATGAGGTCGCGCACGGCTTGCTGCCGCATATCAGACGAGGTACCACCCACGTCACTGTCGGACTCGACGTCTTCCGAATTGTAATACCCTTCAATTTCGCTATAGTCGACTTTGGCGGGTTGCTTACTCTTTTTTCGAAAGTCGTTGATGAACGAGTTTTTCAGGATGCGAAACAGCCACGCTTTCGCGTTGGTTCCCTGTTCGAAGTACTCAAAGAACCGATAGGCCTTTAAATAGGTCTCTTGGACGAGGTCATTGGCATCGTCTTCGTCGAGAGTTAGGCGGAAGGCAAAATTGTACAGAGAGTCGATTACAGGCATTAGCTCCGCCTGGAACCGTCGGTCCTTTTCTTCCTTACTTAACTTCGGAACCCGGTCGGGAGAGTCGCTCATAGAGGCTCGGCAGATAGAGGCAGAATATTGAAAACCACCTTGTAAACAAATGTACTGATTATACTATCCCGTTCAAGCAGCTAAAATAGCCGTATGGCGGGCCTCTCGTTCGGCGCTCACTACCAGAAAACCGTAGAGAAACACGAACATATTGAAACCAATTTGCATTTGTAGCAACGAATCAACTAGGTTGGCCACGCTCATTATGAGCAGGAAGTGTATCACGTACGGATTTCTACGTAACGGAGGTTGCAAAAAAGGTGCAAACAGCACGAGCACCCACAGCAACAACCCCACTACTCCGCCTCCAACAGCATACTCTAGGTACTGGTTATGCGTCATGGCCCAGTTTTTAGGCTTTAGGCCAAAATTATAGTAGCTGTACTGCGTAAGCATCGCAGTATCAACGTCTGCCATGCCTACTCCTAGAACCGGATGCTCACGCGCTATTAGCACGGCTGTCTTCCAAGCGAAAAGGCGCTTGGAAGCAGAAAAATCGTTGATATCCTGATCGGTTTGGTAGTGCTCGATATCATAGATTGTGGTGTCTACCCTCTCTTTCACCGAATTTAAAGAGTGGTACGCTACTAGTGGAAAGCCTAGCAGAATTATTAGCGTAAGCAGGCCTAACAAGAAACGTCGTTGCAAGACAACTAGGCTGACTGCATCAAACAGAAACATGGCGTAGAGCACTAGAAGCCCTGTGCGATAAGCCAACACATGCATAACGACGAATAGCACAATGGCACAGCCGAGCAATACCCAGCGAGTAGCCGGTATAGCTATTGGGCTGGACCGCATGAGCAAGGCAAAGAAAAAAGCCAAGGCCAGCATAATGCTGAAATGAATATGAAATATACCGGTGGTTGCGGGAATGTTATGACCAATATTTATTAAGCGGTTAGCTTCTTCAGGATTAAGTAAATACCCTCTTAGAGTGGTAATAGACAGCAGTGTCGCTAATCCAACATACAGTAACCCGACGCTAAATTTTTGGCGAGAACTTAAGGGCACTGCTATTGCGAAGGCGAACGGAACTGCCACGAACGGCAACTTTCGATATACCTCGTGCTGCCATATTCCAAGTTCGGTGGTGTAGAGTCCGCTTATGACCAGGAACAGGTAAAGCAAGCCAATACCAACAACGGTACGCAGCCGCAGCCACTGACGCAGACTCGCACGCAAATGCGGCTGCGCGCAGGCCGCCACTACCCCTACCACAGGACTTAGAGCTACTAAGGCTCTAGAAGCAAAAAGCCCCACAACGGCTGCTACACAGGCCAACAGCAACAAGTACTGAGACACGCGCCCGTTTTGGTAGAGTTGACGCAAAGAAGGGGATGCAACAAGTACTTCGGTCATAAAAAATAACAGGGGCCATAACTTAGCTTGGCAAGTTAGGCATTGGTTTCCAGGCTAAGATGTGGTGAAGAGCCTGCGTGGGAGCTAGCGCTTTGATACAGGTGCATGCCGCAGGTTGGCGGCGACAGTCTTGGCAGTCGGGTCGGTTGAAGACGAGGTATTCGGCGTGTGGTCCCAACGGCGCCCAGCGGCCAGGATGCATTGGTCGGATGGGAGGATAGAAGCCTAATGCATAACGCCCCAAGGCAGCCGCCAAGTGTAGGGGCCCCGTGCTACCAGCCACTATCCCATCAGCTTGGTGCAAAAAAGCTAAGAACTGAGGCAGCGTTAAGCGGCCCGTTAGGTCGGTAGCTAAATATGCCTGATATTCCGTTAGCCATTCCCGCAGTTCTTCCCTTTCGGCAGCAGTTCCCGTCACAAATACGCGGTGCCCAGCTGCGTGCAGCAGCCGTGCCAACGCGCCAAAATGGGCTAGTCCCCACTCACGGGCACTGCCGCGGCTACGTGGGTGCAGTACGATATTAAGCTGCGTCTCGGTCCGTTCATTTAGTATCTGGTGCCATTCTACTGCCAGCGGCTCCTTTGGTTGCAGTTGAACCAAGTTTGTTACTTCAGACAAAGGCAATGAAACATCCGCATGGAGCGGAGCTAATAGCTGCAAGTTCAGTTGCGCTTCGTGCAGCAAGGAATGCCGCCGGCTTAGTGCAACCAACCGGTTGCAAGTAAGCCAATGGAACGGCCGGTTACGGGTGCCGATGCGAATACCAATACCGGCTTGGCGAGCTAAGCTAGCCAGTAGTTTATGGGGGAATACATGCAGGATAGCCTCGGCCCGTTGAGCTTGCAGCAACTGAATCTGCTCGGCTTTGGGGAGGGTGTTTAGAAGATCGAAGTTCAGAAAGCCGTCCACCCATGGGCAGGCCTCGGCTACAGCTTGCGTGTAGGTGCGGCCTATTAGCACAACACGACACCCTGGGAACAACTGCTTTAGCCGCCCGCATACTGGCAGCGTGAGTACCACGTCGCCAATGGCATCTGTACGGCTTACTAAAAAGGTCATGTTAAATGATTATGGAGAGCCCGCATAAAGGAATAGGTATACGGTTGGCACTTCAACAGCAAGCGAAAGTTGACAAGCACTACTCACATCCTATTACTAATTACTGGTCACTCTGCCCTCCTATCACCTTTTCGCCTCTCCCAAACTTGAGCTTAGTGAACTTCAGAAACACTCCCAATGCGGAAATAACGGCAATACTAAGCCCTGCAAAACCATCTAGAAAGCCAAGGCGAAAGAAGTAGCCATGCACAAACCGCCACCAGGGTTTGAGCAGAAGGTGAAACAGCGTAACGTGTCGCTTATTCGCTAACCATAGCTCGTCGGCAGCAATGCTAGTGAAACGGTTGAGCTGATTGACGTGCTGCTCCACGGAATGGTACGAGTAATGAAGTAAATCACCGGACAAGGTACCAGTTGCCTGACCCGATGCTAGTTGGAAACGCTCGTGCAACAACAAGCCTTGCCATTCCCCCAGTCGCCGGTCATAGAGGCGTAGTTTCCGGTCAGGATACCAGCCGCCATGGCGCACCCAGGTACCACAGTAGTTGGTGAGCCGCGTCAGGGTGTAGCCCGCGTGTTGCCAGTGTTGCTTCACTTGCCGGATGCTCGTGCGCAGTTCTTCCGTGAGCACCTCATCAGCATCGAGCTGGAGCACGAAATCGTAATGCGCTTGGGTGGTAGCAAAATTCTTTTGTGCTACATATCCTTCAAACGCATGTTGAATAACACGCACACCATGTTGATAGCAAATATCTGTTGTGCGGTCAGTGGAGAAAGAGTCTATCACTACTACATCCTCCGCTACGTCGTGCAGCGCTTCCAAACACCGCGCAATGTTCTGCTCTTCATTATAAGTGATAACGACGACGGAGAGAGAAACAGCTGGCATGGACTGCAAATATCCGGGATTTCTGCGGGCTAGGCTGCTTACTTAGTAGCACAGCACCAAATACAGTTTGTGCTATACTTGTATGCTAGTTCCTGACTTCCACATTCGAACCGTTTGCGTCTCCCTGATTGAACGCTACGTATTGCCGCCAAGGAAACTACAGCACGAATTAGCTTCATACTAATTGCCTGCGCATACTTTAGCTACATCTCCTAAGCTCATTCTATGTCTGATTTAAAAAACAGAATCATCCTCGTTACGGGGGCAACATCCGGCATCGGCGAAGTAACAGCTCGCGAACTAGCCAAACAGGGCGCCCATGTGGTGCTACTGGCACGCAACGCTGAAAAAGCAGAGGCTACGCGCCGTAAAATCGTAGCTGCTGCGGGCCACGATTTGGTGGGGATATTGCTCTGCGACCTATCAGATTTAGGACAGGTACGGAAAGCGGCCGAAACCTTCAGACGGATTTACCCACGCTTGGATGTGCTCATCAACAACGCGGGGTTACTGTTCGGGCATCCGCGTAAGGTATCAGTTGATGGGTATGAAATGGGCGTAGCCACCAATCACCTCGGTCCTTTTCTGCTCACTAGTTTGCTATTCGACGAGTTAAAAAAGAGCCCAGATGGCCGTATCGTGAACTTAGCATCAGAAGCTTACCATTTTGCCAAGCCCGACCTCACCGATTTTCAGTCGGAGCGCAACTATAGCCCAATGCGAGTCTATGGCAATACCAAGCTCTACAGCATCATGTTCACGCAAGAGTTGGCGCGGCAGCTACGCACCCGAAATATCAATCACGTAACCGTTAACGCGGTCCACCCTGGCGCTGTAGCCAGCAACTTCGGCGACAGTTCCAGCGGCTGGCTATCCGTTCTCACCAAAGTGTTTCGCCCGTTTATGCTGACGGTAGAGCAGGGCGCGGCAACCAGTATTTTCCTAGCCTCCGAGCCGATGGGTTCAGAAGTGAGTGGCGGGTATTTCGAGAAGAAACAAGCCAGAGCAGTAAAACACCCGTTCAACACGCCAGAAAACGCGCAGGCGCTGTGGTACGAAACAGAGCGGCTCGTGCAGCACAACTTCTTTCAGGATTAGGGTATCTGCGAATCTACTTAATGCCCTAGTGAGCTATTAGCACAACTAGCAATTTTGATAGAAGACAACCTCTATACAAGCAAAATCCCTCCTGGCACAGTACCAGGAGGGATTTTGCTTGTAAACAATTTGAAACCGATTAGTAGCGGTATAGGTCGGATTTAAATGGACCTTCTACTGATACTTTGATGTAGTCGGCTTGCTTAGGCGTCAACTCATCGAGTTCTACACCGATCTTGGCGAGGTGCAGGCGAGCTACTTTCTCGTCGAGGTGCTTAGGCAAGGTGTACACTTGCTTCTCGTACTTATCAGCGTTCTGCCACAGCTCCAACTGAGCCAACGTTTGGTTGGTGAAGGAGTTCGACATTACAAACGACGGGTGACCCGTAGCGCAGCCGAGGTTTACCAAACGTCCTTCAGCAAGGATGAGGATTTCTTTGCCATCTACATTGTAGAGGTCAACCTGCGGCTTGATTGTGTCCTTGGTGTGGCCGTAGTTCTTGTTCAACCACGCCATATCGATTTCATCGTCGAAGTGACCGATGTTGCAGACGATAGCCTTATCCTTGAGAGCCCGGAAGTGCTCACCGGTCAGGATGTCGCAGTTGCCGGTAGCCGTTACTACGATATCAGCTTCTTTAACAGCGTTAGAGAGCTTCTTCACAGCGTAGCCATCCATTGCAGCTTGCAGCGCGCAGATAGGATCAATCTCGGTTACGATAACACGAGCACCAGCACCAGCCAAGCTAGCAGCCGTGCCTTTTCCTACGTCGCCGTAGCCAGCTACTACAGCTACTTTGCCGGCCATCATGACGTCGGTAGCCCGACGGATAGCGTCAACAGCCGATTCTTTGCAGCCGTACTTGTTGTCGAACTTCGACTTGGTAACCGAATCGTTCACGTTGAAAGCAGGGAACAACAGGCTGCCGTTCTTCACCCGCTCGAACAAGCGCAGTACACCGGTAGTAGTTTCTTCGGAAACACCCTTGATGCCAGCAGCTAACTCAGGATATTGGTTGAGCACCATGTTGGTGAGGTCGCCACCGTCGTCGAGAATCATATTCAACGGCTCGCGCTTCTCACCGAAGAACAGCGTCTGCTCGATGCACCAGTTGAACTCCTCTTCGCTCATGCCTTTCCAAGCATACACCGGAATGCCCGCAGCAGCAATAGCAGCAGCAGCATGATCCTGGGTGGAGAAGATATTGCACGAAGACCAGGTAACATCGGCACCCAACACCATCAGGGTTTCGATGAGCACAGCCGTTTGGATAGTCATGTGCAGGCAGCCGGCAATACGCGCGCCTTTCAGCGGCTTCGATGCCCCAAACTCCTCACGCAGCGCCATCAGGCCAGGCATTTCAGCTTCAGCCAAACGGATTTCCTTACGGCCCCACTCAGCGAGGCTCATATCTTTTACTTTGTACGGAACGTAGGCCGTGGTTTTGGTCTCAACCATGATATAGAAGGTTTTTTGCGAGTCAACTGCAAAGATAGCTAAAATGTTATTCCGACTTAAACGCAGAAAGCCTGCTCCTCGATGGAGCAGGCTTTCAGTTAGGATATATCCAGCTTTTAATTGTTTTGAACAATGACTGCTTTAGGCTGACGGGCCTGGGGAATCAAATTGCCGCTAACCCCACGCATCAGCACTGTGTAAATTTTACCGGCTTCGTACGTTTTATTAGCTACCGTGCCCGAGCCACTACCATCGCCCACATTTGTAACTGTGGTAGAAGATCCTCCACTAGTAACAGCTATGTTGTAGGCACCAGGTAGAATTTCTACGAAGGGAGACGCATTGCCAAACTGAGTTTCAGTGCTTGGGATGTCCGCTACGGCAGCCACTGTAGTAGAAAGTTTAAGAGCCGTTGGTGAACCTTGCCCTACATGTACCAGCCGGATTTTGGCTTTACCAGCGGAAGGAGCTGTTAAATCATCCGTAACGGCTAAAAGGCCCACTGTAGTACTAGTAGGAGCATACGCAAAAACAGAGTAATTCTGGTTTGCAGCAACAGTAACTGCCTGTGAAGCAGCTTGTGAGTTGTCACTAGCTACATTAATCTTCACTGTTGGTGAGCCAGCGTTAACATTGAGATACGACGAACTCTGACCGTAGGTGAGCTGACCAACCTCTGTGTTGTCTACTAATGCTTTCACTTGCACATCAGCTGATGCAGCAGCGTGCGAAATCAGAACCCTACCCTGAGCGGGCGAAGCCGAGTTATCGTCTCCGCAGCTTGAGAAAACCAAGGCGGTAGGTAGAGCGGCGAGAAGAGTGGAACGGTGAATTAAAGTGGAAAAGGTTTTCATCAATGAATACTGTAGTGAAAGAATATAGTAGGACTTGCGCCCAGAACGAATAGTCGAGCAGTTTTGTTGAGCTACGATTGAATCTTTTGCGGCCAAGACCGTTAGTTTATTACCTAACAGTCTATTAAATTTGTTCTATGCAACACTCCATTCATTTAACCTATAGCGCACATCTTCGCGTATTTATTCAATTTTTTATCATTGCGTTACTATTCAGTAATCCGCTTTATGCACAGCAAGGTTTTACTACTATTAAGTTGAGTCCGGAAGATGAAAACCGAGGTCTGAATGGTATCCAGAAGAACTTCTACTTCACCACAAAGGACTCTCCTTCAGACGACGACTATCAAAACGCGGGCTATTTCGGACAACGCCTACGCCCGTACTTGGCCGGCAACAACGAAGCGTTGGAAAATTTAAATTTATACCGGCGGCAGAAATGGTTGTTCTTGGCGGAACGAGCCGTATTTATGGGCTCTGTGGCTACTTATGGCGCGCAAGTGCTACGTGGCGACGGGGACCAGCGCTATTTCGACAACCGGCAGAAAGTAGTAATAGGAGTAGCAGCGGCTAGCTTGCTGTCTAATATCTTTATCACGCGCCATACCAATCAACATTTTGAACGGGCCGTGAATGCCTACAATGCCGGTCAGCCGGCGGCCCACCGCACTGGCAGCCTGATTCAGCGGCTAACCCCAAGTGCCATAGGAGTTGCCGCTCCTACCGGACAACCGCAATTGGCGTTGCGTTGGCAGATTCGGTAGCGTTGTTCCACTGGTTTCCGCCTCGTTATTTATTGTTAAGTAACAGAGTTTTCAAACGAATTCACTGGCTAAGGCACTCTTACCTGACCTGAAAACGTTTACTTCACAATATTGCCCCCGAGAAGCACCACTATAGCAGTGCTTACTTGAGGCTTTGGTTAGGCATGCAGGCCAACCACGCTTTTTTTTGTTCGTAGGAGTAGTTCATGGAATTTCCGTTGCCCGAGGCGGCACGTCGATACGTTGCGAAGCATCTGTACGACGACCCCGCTCAATTGGCTTTGCAAGCCCGCCGTCATCCCAGTCTGCCTATTCCAGAACTGGTTCGTCAAATTCAGGCCCGGCAAAAGGCGCGTTTGAAAGTACCCGCCTGGGCTGATAACCCTGATCTTATCTTCCCGCCAACGCTGTCGGTGGAGCAGGCTTCTTCGGCTCGTACGGCGGCATTCAAAGCTTCCTTGATCAATGGGCAGCGCCTCGTTGATCTAACTGGCGGTTTTGGCGTAGACGTATCGTACTTTGCCGAGCAGGTACCCGAAGTTCACTATGTCGAACGTAATGCCGCTTTAGCAGACGTAGTGCGCTATAACCTTACGCACTTAGGCATCACTAACGTGCAGTTCCACACCGCCGACGCGGTGAATTTTCTGCGCAATACGCCCGACACCTTCGACTGGATTTATTTGGATCCGGCGCGCCGGGACACAGCGGCCCGCAAAACCTTCAGATTGCAGGACTGCGAGCCCGACGTGCTGCGCCTGCTGCCGCTACTACTGCACAAGGGGCGCCGCGTATTGCTGAAAACGTCCCCAATGCTCGATATCGAGCAGGCTTTGCAGGAGTTGCGGCAGGTACGCCGGCTGTGGGTGGTGGCCGTTGACAACGACTGCAAAGAAGTGCTGTATGAACTTGGCCCGGAGGCGGCCGTTGATCCGGAGCGGTATACCACAAACTTACTCCGCACAGGGGAGCAACAAGAGTTTCGGCTGAATCGGGCGCGTGAAGCCCGCGCAATATCCCGCTACGCCGAGCCACAGGACTATCTCTATGAGCCTAACGTGGCGATACTGAAAGCTGGTGGGTTCCGTAGCATCGGTACGGCTTTCGAATTTCTTAAGCTGCACCAACACAGTCATCTTTACACCTCCGACACCCTTCGGCCCGAGTTCCCGGGTCGAATCTTCCGCATTCGGGCGGTGGAGCGCTATGACGCAGCGGCCATAAAGGCCCACCTCGGCCCGGAGGCCCGCGCCCACGTCACGACCCGCAACTTCCCCGATACCGTGGCCGATTTCCGTCACCGGACCGGCATCCGGGAAGGTGGTGAGACTTACTTGTTTGCTACTACCAATTTGGAAGGGAAGCTGATGGTGCTCGTGTGCGAGAAGCTGTAAAACCTCAGACCGATCTAGAATTATGTGAAATCCTAATGACAACTGTAGATACTCAAACACCAAAGAAGGCTTGCCGCCCGCTCGGCAAGCCTTCTTTGGTATCCAGTCATCAAGGATTTGTGAGTCATGAACTCGTGCTATACTGTCCCCAACTCAGCGGGCCGGACTGGTCCATTTGCTGCCCTTGATGCGGAAACGCCACGGCAGAGCGGCATCGAGGCCCGCATAATCTATCCCGACGCGGGGACTGGCTATAATTAGCTCTTCGGGGAAAGTTTCCTGATGATCTTCCAGCCAAATAACATCACCGGTGAGATCGGTGCTGTAGTGCTGGGTGCTAATGCCCAAGGCTTGGGTAAGCAATCCGGGCCCGCCGGTTAGGTTACGCTGCACCACAGTGGTTCCGCGACGAAGTAGCATCTCAGGAATACCTTCCAGAGGCTCCAAGCCCCGAATCAGCACCGCATCCGCTTTGCTGGCTTCGTTGGTAATGATGTTGAACAAGGCGTAACGGCCGTACACGAGGTAGACGTATGCCACGCCGCCGGGCTCATACATAATTTGAGTGCGAGCCGTGTAGCGCCCCAAGTGCGAGTGGCAGGCTTGGTCGTTGAGGTGCGCATAGGCCTCGGTTTCTACGATGCGGCCTCCCGTTACTACTCCACCAATCTTAGTGTACAGGTGTTTGCCAAGTAGGTCGCGGGCTATTTGTACGGGGCTGGGGCGGCGGTAGAAATCCAGCGGGAGCTTCATAGCGCGGCGGTTAGGTTCTGCTTGGTGGCTGGCAATGGAATTCAGAATCATCTTAGCAAACGTGAGGAGAGAAGAGCATGCTACCGCTTAAAAAGCGGTAGCAGTAGGACTACATACGGGTGCCCTTAGAAACGAACAATTTATAAACCAGAAACTCCTGTCTATCTTTGCAGCTGTAAA